>NZ_KI421444.1:0-119964 GCF_000472645.1 Bradyrhizobium sp. WSM2254
CGGTATCCATCAGCTCCGGCGCTGCGACGATCGCCGTGAGCGCCAGCCAGCCAGGTGCTGCGGTCTCGACCGCTGCTGGCGGCGCCGTCACGCTGAAGAGCTCGACGGGTGCGGATCTGAGCGTCACCGGCAAGGCCGACCTGCTCAAGGCTCTCGGCCTGACCACAGCCGTGGGCGGCGGCAACGCCACCNTCAACGTCAACCGGACCACGAGCGCGGCCTCGCTGGGTGCGACCATCGCGGACGGCTCGACGCTGAACGTCGACGGTCACGTCATCACCTTCAAGAACGCGCCGATCCCGGGCTCGACCGGTGCGCCGAGCGTTCCGAGCGGCTTCGGTGCCTCCGGTAACGTCCTCACCGACGGCAACGGCAACTCGACGGTCTATCTGCAGGCCGGCACGATCAACGACGTGCTGAAGGCGATCGACCTTGCCACCGGCGTGCAGACTGCCACGGTCAATGCCAACGGCACCGCGACGCTTGCGACCGCCACCGGCCAGACCAACTCGTCGATCAACGCCTCGGGCCAGCTCAAGCTCTCGACCGGCGTCAATGCCGACCTCTCGATCACCGGTACCGGCAATGCGCTGAATGCGCTGGGCTTCGCCGGCAACACCGGGACCTCGACTGCCTTCACCGCGGCGCGCACCTCCGGCGTCGGCGGCCTTACCGGCAAGACCTTGACCTTCGCCTCCTTCAACGGCGGTACGGCGGTCAACGTCACCTTCGGCGACGGCACCAACGGCACGGTCAAGACGCTCGATCAGCTCAACACCAAGCTTCAGGCCAACAACCTGACCGCGACGATCGANGCCAACGGACTGCTGACGGTTTCGACCACCAACGACTACGCGTCCTCGACCATCGGTTCGAGCGCCGCGGGTGGTGCGATCGGCGGCACGCTGACGACAGCGCTGACGTTCTCGACGGCTTCCAGCCCCGTCCAGGACACGGTTGCCCAGACGTCGCGTGCGAACCTGGTGTCTCAGTACAACAACATCCTGAACCAGATCGACTCCACGGCGCAGGACTCCTCGTTCAACGGCGTCAACCTGCTGAACGGCGACCAGCTCAAGCTGGTGTTCGACGAGACCGGCAAGTCGAANCTGAGCATCACCGGCGTGACCTACAACTCCAAGGGTCTGGGCCTCGCCGCGCTGACCGGTGGCGTCGACTTCATCGACAACGCCGCCACCAACAAGGTGCTGACCAACCTGAACTCCGCGTCGAGCACGCTGCGCTCGGAAGCCTCGAGCCTCGGTTCGAACCTGACGATCGTGCAGGTTCGTCAGGACTTCAACAAGAACCTGATCAACGTGCTGCAGACCGGTTCGTCCAACCTGACGCTGGCCGACACCAACGTCGAGGCGGCCAACAGCCAGGCGCTGTCGACCCGCCAGTCGATCGCGGTCTCCGCGCTGTCGCTGGCCAACCAGTCGCAGCAGAGCGTGCTGCAGCTGCTCCGCTAACAAGCGGCAGACATCGCAAACCAACAAGGCGGCGGGGCTTCGGCCCCGCCGCTTTTTTTCGTTCGTCACTCGAGGTTTCGAGAGGGCAGGCGACACTCTGAAAAGTAACCAGCGGTTATGGTTAATGGAGCGTAAGCGCGAAGAATTGCCAATGATTTCAGGCTGATTGCCATCTCACCCTGCGCTTCCCGCCCGCTTATGGTGAACCGGCGCTTATGCAGGCGATGTTCGTTTCACCCTTTGTTAGCCATGTCGCGGCACGCTGGCCCCGTCACTCGATCCGAAGCGATCGAACGAAGACGCGTAAGCCAGAAGGGTAAGAGTCATGTCAGGTATTGTTCTCTCTGCGTCGGTTCGTCAGAACCTGCTCTCTCTCCAGTCCACCGCCGACCTCCTCGCCACCACACAGAACCGTCTGTCGACCGGCAAGAGCGTCAACTCGGCCCTGGACAATCCCACCAACTTCTTCACGGCACAGTCGCTCGACAACCGCGCCAGCGACATCAACAATCTGCTCGATGGCATCGCCAACGGCGTGCAGGTGCTGCAGGCTGCCAACACCGGCNTNACNTCGCTNCAGAAGCTGATCGACAGCGCCAAGTCGATNGCCAACCAGGCGCTNCAGACCACGGTCGGCTACTCCACCAAGTCCAACGTCTCCACCACCATCTCGGGTGCGACGGCGGCCGACCTGCGCGGCACGACGAGCTTCGCCAGCGCGACCGCGAGCAGCAACGTGCTGTATAACGGCACGGCCGGCGGCACGACGGCGGCGACCGGCACCACGACGCTCGGCGCCACCATCGGCTCCTTTGCAAGCACTGGCGCAACGGCCGGTGACGGCACCACGGCNCTGACCGGCGCCATCACCCTGATCGCCACCAACGGCACGACTGCGTCCGGCCTGCTCGGCAACGCCCAGCCTGCCGACGGCGACACGCTGACCGTGAACGGCAAGACCATCACGTTCCGNAGCGGCGCGGCTCCGGCGTCGACCGCCGTTCCGGCCGGCTCGGGCGTCAGCGGCAACCTCGTCACCGACGGCAACGGCAACACCACCGTCTATCTCGGCACCGCGGGCACTCCGGCGGCGACCGTCAACGATCTCTTGTCCGCGATCGATCTGGCCAGCGGCGTGAAGACGGTATCCATCACCGCGGGCGCTGCGACGATCGCCGTGAGCGCCAGCCAACCAGGTGGTCTCGTTTCGACCGCTGCTGGCGGCGCCGTCACGCTGAAGAGCTCGACGGGTGCGGATCTGAGCGTCACCGGCAAGGCCGACCTGCTCAAGGCCCTCGCCTTGACGACGTCCACGGGTGCCGGCAACGCCACCGTCAACGTCAACCGGACCACGAGCGCGGCCTCGCTCGGCGCGACCATCGCGGACGGGGCGACGCTGAACGTCGACGGTCACGTCATCACCTTCAAGAACGCGCCGATCCCGGGCTCGACCGGTGCGCCGAGCGTTCCGACCGGTTATGGTACGAGCGGTAACGTCCTCACCGACGGCAACGGCAACTCGACGGTCTATCTGCAGGCCGGCACGGTCAACGACGTGCTGAAGGCGATCGACCTTGCCACCGGCGTGCAGACCGCGACGATCAACGCCAACGGCACCGCGACGCTGGCGACCGCCACCGGCCAGTCGAACTCGACGATCAATACCTCAGGTCAGCTCAAGATCTCGACCGGTATCAACGCCGACCTGTCGATCACCGGCACCGGCAATGCGTTGAACGTGCTCGGCCTCGCCGGCAACACCGGCAATGCCACCGCCTTCACCGCGGCGCGCACCTCCGGCATCGGCGGCATCGCCGGCAAGACCTTGACCTTCTCCTCCTTCAACGGCGGCACGGCGGTCAACGTCACCTTCGGCGACGGCACCAACGGCACGGTCAAGACGCTCGATCAGCTCAACACCAAGCTTCTGGCCAACAACCTGGCTGCCACGATCGACGCCAACGGCCTGCTGACCATCACGGCGTCCAACGACTACGCGTCGTCGACGCTCGGTTCGACGGCGGCGGGTGGTGCGATCGGCGGCACGCTGACTTCGGCGCTGACCTTCTCGACGGCTTCCAACCCCGTCCAGGATGGCGTTGCGCAGACGGCCCGTGCGAACCTGGTGTCTCAGTACAACAACATCCTGAACCAGATCGACACCACCTCGCAGGACTCCTCGTTCAACGGCGTCAACCTGCTCAATGGTGATCAGCTCAAGCTGGTGTTCGACGAGACCGGCAAGTCGAGCCTGAACATCACCGGCGTGACCTACAACTCCAAGGGTCTCGGCCTCGCCGCGCTGACAGTCGGTGTCGACTTCATCGACAACGCCGCCGCCAACAGGGTGCTGACCAATCTGAACGCCGCATCGAGCACGCTGCGCTCGGAGGCCTCGAGCCTCGGCTCGAACCTCTCGGTGGTGCAGATCCGCCAGGACTTCAACAAGAACCTGATCAACGTGCTGCAGACCGGTTCGTCCAACCTGACCCTGGCCGACACCAACGTCGAGGCGGCCAACAGTCAGGCGCTGTCGACCCGCCAGTCCATCGCGGTCTCCGCGCTGTCGCTGGCCAACCAGTCGCAGCAGAGCGTGCTTCAGCTGCTCCGCTAACAAGTAGCTGGAATAGCTACATAAAATCGGGCGGCGGGGCCATTGGCCCCGCCGCTCTTTTTTGCGTCCGGAGGCGGGCAGGGGCGTTCATTCGCCATTAACCCTATCGCTTAAACCGGCGTTAACCATACTTTAAAGGACACCTCCTAAAACTGGACCAAAGCCCGCTTTCGAGACCGCGTGGCCGATTCGTATCCGGTTCAAGAGGAAGACTCGCCAATGTCCAACATCGTTCTCTCGGCGTCAGTTCGCCAGAACCTGTTGTCGCTGCAGTCGACGGCTGACTTGCTGGCCACGACGCAGGAGCGGCTGTCAACCGGCAAGAAGGTCAACACGGCGCTCGACAATCCCACCAACTTCTTCACCGCGCAGGGGTTGGACAACCGGGCGAGCGACATCAGCAACCTGCTCGACGGCATCAACAACGGTGTGCAGGTGCTCCAGGCCGCCAACACCGGCATCACCTCGCTGCAGAAGCTGATCGACAGCGCGAAATCGATCGCCAACCAGGCGCTGCAGACCACGGTCGGTTACTCCACTAAGTCCAACGTCTCCACCACGATTCCCGGTGCGACGCCCGCGGACCTGCGCGGAACGACCTCCTATGCGAGTGCAACCGCGAACAGCAACGTGCTCTACACCGGCGCACCCGGTGGCGTGACCCCGGTAACGGGGACTGCCGCGCTCGGCGCCTCACTGGGTTCGAACGCGGGCTCGGCGGTCGGTTTTGCCGCGACCGCCGCCGACGGCACCACCGTACTGTCCGGTACCGCCACGCTGGTCGGCACCACGGCATCCACCACCTTCGGCGCGCCGCCCGCGGACGGCGACACCATCACGGTGAACGGCAAGACCATCACCTTCCGCACCGGCATCGCTCCGACCACGCAACCGACCGGCTGGGGCCTCAACGCCAGCGGACACATCGCCACCGACGGTAACGGCAATTCGATCGTCTATGAGGGAACACCGACTGCGCCCGGAGCGACCGTCAACGACGTCCTCAGCGCGATCGACCTCGCCAGCGGCGTCAAGACCGCAACCATCAGCGCAGGCGCGGCGGCCATCGCGGTCAGCGGTTCGACCGGTCCGATCGGCACGCTTCAGGTGGCATCGTCCATCTCGGGCGGCGGCCAGGTCACGCTGAAGAGCTCGACCGGCGCCGATCTGAGTGTGACCGGCAAGGCTGACTTCCTCAACAAGCTCGGTCTGACCACGGCGACCGGCGCGGGCAATGCGAACGTGACCGCGAACCGGTCGACGACCTCGGGCTCGCTGGGCACCCTGGTCCAGGACGGCTCGACGCTGAACATCGATGGTCACACCATCACCTTCAAGAACGCCCAGACGCCCCAATCGGCGGCCAGCGTGACCTCGGGTGGTGTCAACGGCAACATCGTCACGGACGGCAACGGCAACTCGACCGTCTATATCCAGAGCGCAACGCTCACCGACCTGCTCAACTCGATCGACCTTGCCACCGGCGTGAAGACCGCAAGCATCTTCAACGGCGCAGCGTCGCTGACCACCACTTCGGGCCAGATCCCGTCGTCGGTCAACAGCAGCGGCCAGCTTGCGCTCTCCACCGGCGTCAACGCCGACCTGTCGATCACCGGCACCGGCAATGCGCTCCACGCGTTCGGCCTCAGCGGCAACACGGGAACGGCGACCGCCTTCACCGCGGCGCGGACCTCCGGTGTTGGTGGTGTCAGCGGCAAGACGCTGACCTTCACCTCCTTCAACGGCGGCACGCCGGTGAACGTCACCTTCGGCGACGGCACCAACGGCACCGTCAAGACGCTCGACCAGCTCAACGCGCAGCTTCAGGCGAACCACCTGACGGCGACGATCGACGCCAATGGCCTGCTGACGGTGACCACCGTCAACGAATACGCCTCCTCGACGCTCGGTTCGACGACTGCGGGCGGCACGGTCGGCGGCACGATCACCGGTGTTCTGGCCTTCACCACCGCGCAGCCGCCGGTTCAGGATCCGGTCGCGCAGACGGCGCGCTCGAATCTGGTCAACCAGTTCAACAACATTCTGGCGCAGATCGACACGACGTCGCAGGACTCCTCCTTCAACGGCGTCAACCTGCTCAACGGCGACACGCTGAAGCTCGTCTTCAACGAGACCGGCAGCTCCACGCTCGGCATCAACGGCGTGGTGTTCAATGCGGCCGGCCTCGGCCTCAGCAACCTCGTCAACGGTGTCGACTTCATCGACAACGGCGCCACCAACAAGGTGCTGACCAGCCTGAACGCGGCCTCGAGCACGCTGCGCTCGGAAGGTTCGGCGCTCGGTTCGAACCTCTCGATCGTGCAGGTGCGCCAGGACTTCTCCAAGAACCTGATCAACGTGCTGCAGACCGGCTCATCGAACCTGACGCTGGCCGACACCAACGAGGAAGCGGCCAACAGCCAGGCGCTGTCGACCCGCCAGTCGATCGCGGTCTCCGCGCTGTCATTGGCCAACCAGTCGCAGCAGAGCGTGCTGCAGCTGCTCCGCTAATTTCGCAGCGAAAGATCGCTACTTGAAATATCGCGGCGGGGCTAACGCTCCGCCGTTCTTTTTACGGAGATCGCTAAGGCAGGATTAGCTGAGATTGATGCCCATCACGCGAAGCAAGTTTACAGCGTGTGTGCGTGCATCTAGCGTTGCGTGACGAAGACCTCCGCGACCCGTAATTATCCGGAGTGCTTCCAAGCGCACACGTAAGCAAATCTTAAGCGGTGCTGCCTAGGGTTGGGAAAGAAATCCTTAAGCGCGTTCAACGGGCTAGGTAACCTCCAGGGTGTGATTGATGTCGAATTCCGCTGCCTCGGCTTACGCGCGTGTTGCAACGACCACTGCATCTCCTCGCGACATCGAGGCGCAGACCTTGCTCAAGGCCGCCAATAAGCTCCAGGATGCGGTGAACAACGCTGATCCGCTCAGCGAGCAGACCATGCAGGCGCTGATGTTCAACCGCAAGCTCTGGACGATCTTCCTGAGCGAGGCAATGCGCGACAACAATCCGCAGCCGATCGACGTCCGCCAGAAGATCGCCAACATCAGCGTGTTCGTGCTGAGCCAGACCGCGGCGCTGCAGATGAGCCCGCAGTTCGATCACTTCCGCCCGCTGATCGAGATCAATCGCAATATCGCTGCGGGTCTATCCGGGCGGCCGTGATGGAGGCCCGTCGTGGCCGACATCATGAGCATTGTGTCGACCGCGCATAAGTCGAACGTTCGTTCCAGCCCATCGGGTTCGTCGACATACGTCCCGGCCGATTCCTCGCTCTACCAGGGCGGCGGACCGGGACCTATTCCGATGGCAAGATATTCCCGCTCAACCTCTCGCCGGTCAGCGCCTTCCGCGCGCAGGTCCACGACGGGAGCACCGGGACGTCCCACACCGGCAGGTGCCGATCGAGGACAGCTCGTTCCGCTTCGGGAATACCAAGTTTACGCTGACTGACGTTGGCAAGGCCCAGATCAAAAACGTCGTCACCGATCCTGCGACCGGCGCGACCTATCTCGACACAGCGGTTGCCACGCGCGACGCCTGATCGTCAGGCGCTGAGGTCCGTATTGAGCGGACGCGAGGGTTTGGACTTCAGATCCTCTGCATGGAAATAAGCTCGCCGGCGCAGCATCGCTTCGTCGGGGAACTGATTGACCACGGCGTCGGTCCTGTCGTTGACGACCTGGAAGACGAAGGATGCGGCAGCCTGGTCGAACACGACCTGCCGCGAGATGTTCTCGTTGTTCGGCAAATCATTGCGCACGGGCGCGCTCGTATCGCTCGCGGCGACCGTCTGGCTCACCGGCAAATCAGTTTGCACGGCCTCGTTCGCCGCCGCATTCGACGTCGTTATGATCTGCGCGGGGGCCGGTATCCCCACCGGCCTGATGCTGAAATCTGTACTCATGGCAGCCTCCTGGTTGCCTCGTCCGAGTCAAATCCCAACCCCTCTCAATGCGCAACCATGGAACACCAGGATTGAAGACCCGGTAAGGAAACGTGACTAACCGCGCGACGATATCGCCGCGCGGTTTTTCGTAAAATTGTCGCTTGTTTTGCGCGCGCTCAGAGCGAGCGGCTGACCGTGAGCGGGGTGATGTGGCGCGGGCCCGGAGTGGCACGGCGACCTGCGGCCGTATAGGTGTTCGGCACGTTGCGCTTCTGGATCTCGGCATTGACGCCGCGTACGACGCTCTCGGAGACCGCGTGCGCGGTCGCGAGCACGGTGAGATTGACCTGGAGCATCGCGCGGAACGCATCGTGATGCCGATGCAGCGTCGAGAGCAGCTCGGGCGCGGATTTCGCGAGCTGGGCCTGGCTGGCCTTCAACCGGCTGACGGCGCCGACATAGTTTCGCGACAGCTCCTGCTTCCTGCTCTCGAGGGTCATCGCCTCGCGGACGTTGCCGGCGCGCACGAGCTCGGTCTCGCGCTCGATCAGGCCGAGCAGGGCGTTCATCGCATCCATCAGGTCTTCGGCGAGCTTGCGCGCCTCGGCGTTGCCGGGCGCGGTGTTCGGGCGCTGCGCTTGCATCGGCTGACGTGAGGCGGTGAACTGGTTCATCTCGTTTGACCTTATGCCGTGCGGACGGTTTTCGCCTGCTGCATGATGAGAGTGCGGTAGACCTCGGTGGCGACGCCGACGCCGCCGGCCTTGGCGAAGTTCTTGGAATACTGCTCGGTCAGCATCGAGCGCCATACGCCGGTGCCCGGTGTGTCGCCGAACGGGCCTTCGCCCTTCAGGCCCGTGGTCATCTGCGAGAACATGCTGTTGAGGAACATCGCCTCGAAATCGGTGGCGGTCTTCTGCGCCTTGGCCTGCTGCTGCGGCGGGACCTTCTGCAGCGCGGCGGCGAGCTCGAAGTCGGGCCGGCCGTTGCGGCTCTCCACCGAGAAGGCCGAGGAGGTGGCGGCGCGCGGGGTGTTGATCATGCTCGTCTGCATCACATCACTTCGATGTCGGCTTCGATCGCGCCGGCGGCCTTGATCGCCTGCAGGATGCTGATCATGTCGCGGGGGCCGATGCCGAGGCCGTTGAGGCCGTCGACGAGCTGCTGGAGCGAGACGCCATCCTTGACGAGCGCCAACTTCCTGCCGTCCTCGGTGACGCTGACGCTGCTGCGCGGCGCGACCACGGTCCGCCCGCGGGACAGCGGATTGGGCTGGCTCACCTGCGGGCTTTCGGAGATCGTGACGGTGAGGTTGCCTTGCGCCACCGCGACAGTGGCGACGCGGACGTCGCGGCCCATCACGATGATGCCGCTGCGCTCGTCGATGACGATCTTGGCGGCGAGATCGGGATCGACCTGGAGCTGCTCGATCTCGGTGAGGAAGGCGACGACGTTGCCCTTGAACTCGGGCGGGATCGAAAGCTGCACCGTCGAGGGATCGATCGGCTCGGCGGTCTTGACGCCGAGATAGTCGTTGACGGCCGCCGCGATGCGCTTGGCGGTGGTGAAGTCGGCGTTGCGCAGCGCGAGCCGCACGTTCGGCAGCCGGTTGAGCGCGAACTCGATCTCGCGCTCGATGATGGCGCCGTTGGCGATGCGCCCCACCGTTGGAACGCCGCGCACGATCTTCGCCGCTTCACCCTCGGCCTGGAAGCCGGAGATGGCGAGCGAACCCTGTGCGACCGCATAGACGTTGCCGTCGGCACCGAGAAGGGGCGTGACGAGCAGGGTGCCGCCCTGGAGGTTCTTGGCGTCGCCGAGCGCGGAGACGGTGACGTCCATGCGCGTGCCCTGGGTGGCGAAGGCCGGCAGGTTGCCTGTCACCATCACGGCGGCGACGTTGCCGGTGCGGATGGTGGCGCCGCGGATGTTGACGCCCATGCGCTCGAGCATCGCTTGCAGCGACTGCTTGGTGAAGGGGATGTTGTTGAGCGTGTCGCCGGTGCCGTTGAGGCCGACGACGAGGCCGTAGCCGATGAGCTGGTTCTGCCGCACGCCTTCGATATTGGCGAGGTCCTTGATGCGCGAGGTCGCGCTTGCGGACGTGACCGACAGCGTCAGCGCTGACAGCGCGGCGCAGGCCACCCCAACAATCCTCACCCAACGAACGCCTGGCATCCTCTGCTCCCCGAGGCTCCTCAAATCTCGGACCATCCTCGACACTCCCATGACGAGCTGGTCCGACGCTTTCCTTGCGAGGGCTGTGCCAACGCGGGGCAGTGGGGGTAGGTCGCTGTTTAGGTTGAATAAATCTGTTTCGACCGGTGTCAGCGGACGTTGTCCCTGAGGAGCGAAACTGCCGCCTGTCGGCAGATTTTGCCGGGCTGTTTACGCGCCGTTAACCATAAAACAGCGAATGTGACGCATCGATCACCCGGATTGCTGCGATGCGCATCTACGGACCGAACGGCACCACGCTTGGAACGCCGGCCAGCCAGGCCAGGCGGACGGGCTCCGGCACCTTCGTCTTGCCCGACACCTCGTCGGCACAGGAGACGCGGGCCGCCGCGGCGCCGAAAGCGGCCGCCAACATCGATGCGCTGCTCGCGTTGCAAGGCATCGAGGAGGATCCGGTCGAGCGCCGCAAGCGCTCGGTCGCCCGCGGCAAGACCGCGCTCGACGTGCTCGAGGATCTCAAGATGGGGCTGCTGTCCGGCAATCTCGACGCGTCCACCGTGATGCGGCTGCGCGACGCTGCGGCGAACCTGAAATCGTCCTCGGGCGATCCCGGTCTCGATTCCGTGCTGTCCGAGATCGAGCTGCGCGTCGAGGTCGAGCTCGCCAAGGCCGGGCAGGCTTAAGAGTGATCCGTCACCCTGAGGTGGCCGCTTCTTCAGCGGCCCTCGAAGGGCGACGGCCCGACTACTTCTCGGCCGTGCATCCTTCGAGGCTCCCGGCGCGATGCCTTGCATCGCGCCACTCGCACCTCAGGATGACGGGACTCCTATCAGCGTTCTTCGCACCTGCTCACGCCGCTTCCTCCTCCTTCTGCGCGTCGTAGCGGCGCTGGGCGGCGAGCACGTCCTTCAGATTCTCCTCGGCCCAATCGCGCAGCGGATCGACGGCAGCGGCGAGTGTCAGCCCGAGCTGCGTGATCGAATATTCCACCGTCACCGGTACGGTCGCGATGGCGCGGCGCTTGATCAGGCCGTCGCGTTCGAGCGACTTGAGAACCTGGCTCAGCATCTTCTGCGAAATGCCTTCGATCGTGCGGCGCAACTGATTGAAACGCATGGGCTCGCCGCGCAGCAGCAGGAGGATCAGCACCGCCCATTTGTCGCCGATGCGATCGAGGATCTGGCGCGTGGGGCAGTTCGCTGCATAGACGTCGGGCTTCATCGTCGGGTCCTCGATCCATTGAAGTCGCTTGCCGGCTCGCTTGCCGGTTACTCCTGCGTAAGCAGGTAAGCACAAAGTGCTCTCTTAACACCAGCATTCTTTGCGATATCTAGTCACCGCTAGTTACTATAGAAGCAAAGGAGCCTTCCATGAAAATCGCAATCGCCGGCGCCTCGGGCCGTGCCGGGTCGGAGATCACCAAGGAACTGTCCCGCCGCGGCCATAGCGTCACGGCCATCGCCCGGAACCCCGAGAAGATCGCGGCCCTGCCGAACGTCACACCGACCAAGGGAGATGTGCTCGACCAGGCGGGCCTCGCCAAGCTGTGGGCCGGGCACGACGTCGCCGTGAGTTCCGTCCACTTCCTGGCCAGCGACGCGCTCAAATTGATCGGGGCAGCCAAGGACTCCAAGGTGGGCCGTTACCTCGTCGTCGGCGGGGCCGGCAGCCTGGAGGTCGCTCCTGGCGTAAAGCTGGTTACAACCCCCGGTTTTCCGGCCCAATACAAGGCCGAGGCCGAGGCAGGCTCTGCCTTTCTCGATCTGCTGCGCCAGGAAAAGGACCTGAACTGGACCTTCATCTCGCCATCGGCGCTGTTCGTCGAGGGAGAGCGCACGGGCAAGTTCCGGCTCGGGACCGATCAGCTTCTCGCAGATGCGAATGGCAAGAGCTGGATCAGCTTCGCCGACTACGCCATTGCGCTGGCCGACGAGATCGAGCGGCCGGCCCATTTGAGGCAGCGTTTCACGGTCGGTTACTAGGCCTTCGGCCGCCCCCAGGCCCTCCAGGATAAACCTTCCTGTGCAAGGGCTTGGGTGCGCCAGCTGGGCGTGCAGGGAAATATTGTCTGTCACAGGAGGCCGCTATATAACGCCCCGCTCAACGGACCCCGTTCCGTTTGCGAGTCGTTGCTTAGACAGATAGGCCGCCCTTGGAAAAGTTGAAAAACTACCGACCGACCGAAAAAGAGCCTTTCATGAACGACCGGCAGAAGGAGTACTTCCGGTTGAAGCTCCTTGCCTGGAAGGATGAGATCCTCAAAGAGTCCAAGCTCACCCTGCAAGCCCTGCAGGAGGAGAACGTGAACCACCCCGATCTCGCCGATCGGGCATCGTCCGAAACCGACCGCGCCATCGAACTCCGCGCCCGCGACCGCCAGCGCAAGTTGATCGCCAAGATCGACGCCGCGCTCCAGCGTATCGAGGACAACACCTATGGCTATTGCGAGGACACCGGGGAGCCGATCTCGTTGAAGCGGCTCGAGGCCCGGCCGATCGCGACGCTCTCGGTGGAAGCGCAGGAGCGACACGAGAAACGCGAGAAGGTTTACCGGGACGAATAGAGTTAGAGCCGCAGCGATGCGGCTCTTTGTTTTTGGACGCAAGGCGCCATTTCGCGCCGCGGTCAGCATATTGCCCGTCGCTTGCCGCCGCGCTTCGACGCGCGAGCGCAATCGCGAAAAGTGAATCGTGATCAATGGGCTAGACTCGATTCCTCCGAGCTCACGTGAGTTCGGATGAGAAACAGCCTTCACTTCAGGTGCGGGAGATTTTGCGAGTCGCATCAACGGGATCGACTCGAACGCTGAGACGCCGATCCAGCTGCATCAAGCATCGCTGCAATCAGGCCTGCTGCGACGCCACAAGGCGCGCGTCCCCATAAAGCTTGGACCAGCTCAATATTTCCTTAAACGCCGGCAGCAGGCCGTAGGCCGCATCCGTCAGCTCGTACTCGACCCTCAAGGGTTTCTCCGCGAAGACGGTCCGCGACACCAAGCCGTCCTGCTCGAGCTCGCGCAGTTGCGTGGTCAGCATGTGCTGGGTGATGCCGCCGATCGATCGCCGCAATGCGCCGAAACGAACCGCGCCGTTCATCAGCGCGAACAGGATCTCCAGCTTCCACTTGCCGCCGAGGGCGTGGATGGCCCGCTTGAAGTCGGCGAGCAGGGCAGGGTCGGGGCTGCAATCGCAGTCGCCGTCGCAAACGCTGGTCAGGTTTTGCATACCGGTCTCGAAATCCATTCTACTTGCTCCCTGGGAGATAGTGACCAGATGCGGCCTTGAGCAGGGTGGCGGAACCAATTCGCCCAGCCTGCGCACGAGGGGAGTTTGGCAATGAGCACTGTTCTGGTCACTGGCGGGTCGGGCTTCGTCGGCATCCATGTCATCCTGCAACTTCTGGCCGCCGGCCACACGGTGCGGACGACGGTGCGCCGGCCGGAGCGCCAGACCGATGTGCTGGCGATGCTGCGCGAGGGCGGGGCCGTTTCGCCGGAGAGCCTGTCCTTCTTCACCGCCGACCTCGTCCGGGACGAGGGGTGGGGGGAGGCCGTCGCGGGCTGCGACTACGTTCTCCATGTTGCCTCGCCGCTCTCGACCAGTGTTCCCAAGGATGAGAACGAGATGATCATCCCGGCCCGCGACGGCACGCTGCGAGTGCTCCGGGCAGCCCGCGAGGCCGGCGTGAGGCGCGTGGTGATCACCTCGTCGCTGGGTGCGATCGGGTATGGCCACAAGCCGCGGGAAAAGCCGTTCGACGAGACCGACTGGACCAATCTCGAAGGCGCCGACGTGCAGCCCTACATCAAATCCAAGACGCTGGCCGAGCGGGCGGCCTGGGATTTCGTCGCGCGCGAAGGCGGCGGGCTCGAGCTCTCGGTCGTGAACCCCGCCGCCATTTTCGGTCCCGTGCTCGGGCCGGACTTCTCCGGGTCGATCGAGATCGTCAAATCGCTGCTCGACGGCGCCATGCCGGCGGTGCCGCGGGTCTATTTCGGCGTGGTCGACGTGCGCGACGTGGCCGACCTGCATTTGCGGGCGATGACGGCGCCTGAGGCGAAAGGCGAGCGTTTCATCGCGGTCTCCGGCGAGACGATGTCGATCCTGGACATCGCCAGGGTGCTGCGGCGGGAACTCGGACCGAGGGCGCGCCGGGTTCCGCGGCTTCAGGCGCCGGACTGGCTGGTGCGCCTGGCCGCAAACCGGATTCCGCTGCTGCGTGCGGTCGTGCCGATGCTCGGCAGGGTGCGGCATTCCACCAACGCCAAGGCGCGGTCGCTGCTCGGCTGGCAGGCGCGTTCCAACGATGCGGCGATCCTCGCGACGGCCGAGAGCCTGATCCGGCTTAGCCTCGTCAAGGCGTGAAGCCGCCGGCCGCCCGCGCTTGTCAGGCCGGAGCAGGGGTGCTGAAGTGCTATCCTCGATTGCGTAGCGTGGGAGGCGGCGCCGATGGACAACATTCTCGAAGCCGCAAAGGCGATCGCACTGGCGCGGCGCAACCATGCGCCGCTTGCAGCGCTCGAGGTTCCACCGGCCGACGAGGCCGAGGGTTACCTGGTCCAGCGCGCGCTGCACGACCTCCTGCTGCCGCATGCCGGGCCGCTCGTCGGCTACAAGATCGGCTGCACCAGCCAGGTGATGCAGGACTATATCGGCATCCCGCATCCCTGCGGCGGCGGCGTGTTCCAGAAAGGCGTGCACGACAGCGGGGTGAAGCTCGCGGCCTCCAAATATGTCCGTGTCGGCGTCGAATGCGAGATCGCGGTGCGGCTGCAGCGTGACCTTGCTGCCGGCGAGGCGCCCTTCACGGCCGAATGGGTCGGCGAGGCCGTCGAGGCCTATCATCCCGCGATCGAGATCGTCGACGACCGCTACGTGAAGTGGGAGACGATGGGCGCGCCGACGCTGATCGCCGACGATTTCTTCGCCGCCGGCTGCGTGCTGGGGCCGTCGGTTCCGCGCTCGTCGGTGCCGGACCTGACGGCGGTCAAGGGCCGCGCCATCGTCAACGGCGAGGAGGTCAGCCACGGCACCGGCGCCGACGTGCTCGGCCACCCCCACAACGCGCTCGCCTGGCTCGCCAATCATCTCGCCGCCGAGGGCAAGGGTCTTCACGCGGGACAGCTCGTGCTGACGGGAAGCCTGGTGAAGACGCTGTGGCTGAAGGCCGGCGACAAGGTGCGGATGGAGCTGGACGGGCTGGGCGTGGTGGAGGCGAAGTTTACGTGAGGGCGCATAGCGCTCCAACATTCTCCGTGATTGCGAGGAGCCCGCGACAAAATTGCGCAGCAATTTTGCGCTGATGCGACGAAGCAATCCAGAATCTTTTCCGCGGCGGCAGTCTGGATTGCTTCGCTACGCTCGCAATCGCCATGATCGCGATCTAATAAATTCAATTATCGGGAATGAGGCCTTCCAAAGGGCGATTCTCTCCGCCTACGTGGATCATTGCATGACAATTTGCGCAAACTACAGCTAGGTCCGAAAGCTTGGTTTTGGTGCCGCTGGAAGTTTGGCTCGCGAGAGGTTTTAAGTGGTGAACTTGTGCATACCCCTCGCCTAGCGATCCATAACGTTCCTGAAAATCGAAACCGCAGTTTGGGACATCACAAATTAGCCGCCCCTTGAGACGGACGGCTTCTTGAAGTTTGGCACGGCGCGCACGCCGCTCACGGTGTCGGTGATTGCGAAAGGATCGACGGGGCTCTCCTTCGCTAAAAGATTCGAGTTCTTCGTCGTGAGGCAGTTCAGAGGGGGCAACTGGCTTGGCGCCTCGCGTGATGACAAAGTCACCCGTTTCCATATCGTATTCGGTCACGGCCCACGGGATTCTATCAAGACGTCGATTTTGAACGCGCGATGCTTTGGCGTTATGATCGAGCGCATTTCGACGAAGCCCTGTGAGAAGCAGTGCGCGGACGGGCAATTGGTCGAGGTAGGCAGTGCGCAAATGCCGATCGACTGCATTTGCACGGCGAGTCCAGATTCTTGCGCTGATCGGATTTTGGCTTTTTCGCTCGAGCCTCATGTTACCTGCGTAGTACGGTTCGTTCCCGTGGCTGGAAACTTCATCATACCAAATGCAAACGGCGATGGCTGTGCCGGGCTGTTCGAAAGACCAATTGTAGCAATACTTCGGATTAGACGCGGCTTTCTTGCCTAGTTCGCTTTCACCCCATTCGCTGAGGTCAAATCCGGCTTGTTCCAAGAGCTCAAACACGGTCTCGCGTTCATAGGGTTTGACAAACTCGGTTGCCTTTCTCGCGGCGACTCGGAGTGGGTGTAGTTTTGCTTCCGACTTGATTGCCATGTGCAAAATCCTAATCCAAATCTCGATGAATGCTTCAGATAAGATTTTCACCTTTAGTTGGATCGGATATTGAGTGCAATCTCAATATGTGCCGCGGCGGTCTTCCGTAAGTTCAATTAATCATGCCGTTTCGTGGCGGTGGTAGACACTCTCGCAGTTGCAAAATACATGCGGCCCTTGCCAGGGGAGCTAGCAAGGGCCGCGTAGTACATCGTCGTTCGCGCCTAGGTTCGCGAACACGATGTGGGAGCTCGGGAGAGGCTTAGAAGGGCAGCAGCACGTCCATGACCTGCTGGCCGTAGCGCGGCTGCTGCACGTCCATGATCTGGCCGCGGCCGCCATAGGCGATGCGGGCCTGCGCGATCTTGGTGGAATCGATGGTGTTGTCGCTCTGGATGTCTTCGGGGCGGACGATGCCGGCCACGATCAGCTCGCGGATCTCGAAATTGACCCGGATCTCCTGCTTGCCCTCGACCACGAGATTGCCGTTCGGCAGCACCTGCGTGACGACGGCGGCGACGTTGGTCTGCAACGCTTCCTTGCGGTCGACGCTGCCCTTGCCCTCGCTGGAAGCGGTGGAGTCGGCGGTGAGGATGCGGCCGGGCAGGATCTTGTTGGCCTGCGTGATGGTCTTCGCGCCGATGAAGTCGGTAATCCCGGAGTCTTCCTTGTTGGTGCGGCTGCGCTGGGTGTCGTTCTCGATATTGGCCTTGTCGGTGATGTTCACGGTCACGGTCAGGAGGTCGCCGATCTGGTGGGCGCGCTGGTCCTTGAAGAACGCGCGGCTGCCGTTGCGCCACAGCGAGTTCGGATTGTAGGAGGCGACTTCCGGCTTCGGCATCGGCATCTGCACCGGCTTGTAGCCGGGCTGCGTCGTCGGATTGTCGATCGCGGACAGTTTCGGTTGCTCGCCGATCTGCGACAGTCGGTCGATCGAGGAGCAGCCGCTTGCCAGCGCGCCAATTGCCAGCAGCAGGGCGGAAATCGCGATGCGACGAGGACGGAAAGCCGAACTGAACATGGACATGACTTACTCTGACTTGGCTGGAGCTTGCGAGATGCGGGCTTGCGGGATCTGGGCTTGTGCGATCTGGGCCGGAGACGCGGGGGCCTGGACCAGGTTCCGGACGAGAGCTGCAGTATCGACGGGTGCGGGTGCTTCGTCGCGCTTGAGGGAGGAGGTCTGCTCGACCGCGGGCGGCATCGGCGCGGACTGGCTCGCGCCCTGGACCGTGATCTGGCCGCGGCCGGTGACGACACCGGTCAGCGTGCGCTTGGATTGCAGGTTGAGCACGCTGACGGTGTCGCCCTCGGCGCCGCTCTCGATCGCCTTGCCGCGCGTGGTGAGGTAGAGGCCGGGCACCTGGTAGATGATGGTGACGTTCTGGTCGCGCTGCACGAAGTCGGGCTTGACGATGTCGGCGACCCGGATCGGCGTGCCCGCCCGCATCGGCCGGCGCAGCTGCATGCCGATGGTGCGGTCGCGCGAGGCTGCCTCGCCGGTGACCTCGGCCTTGGGCCGGCGCTCCAGCGTGACGTCGGAGGATTTCAGGAGGTCGGCGCGGTCGATGTCGCGCGTCAGCACGGCCACTTCCACGGTCTCGATCGCGGTGCCGGTGAAGCGCAGCTTGGTCGGCGCCGGATTGTTGTCGTTGTTGATCTCGAAGGCGATGTCGAAACGGCCGCTGCGGGCGTCGTAACGGGTTGCCACCGGCTGGAGCGCACCGGTGTTGGAGGCGTCCAGCCGCATGTCGGCGACGCCGCGGTCGAAGGTGACGGTGATGTTGGCGGCATCGCCAAGGCCGAAGCGGCGCTCGAGCGCCGAGGCGACCGCGTTTTCGAGGTCCTTGTTGGCGAGGGTGCGGGCGAGGCGGGTGACCTGGACTTCCCTGATGTCGCCGGTCATCACGCCGATCACCTGCTTTGCGCGCAACACCGACAGGACTTGCGCGACCGGCAGCGCACCGGTGGTGCCGAGATCGGGCGAGCGGTAGATAGGGATCAGCGCGGCCGAGCCGGCATTGTCGATGAGATCGCCGACCCGCACCACGTCGGAGGTCACGGTGACGCTGGCGCGCAGCGTCGGCGCCGCGATGACGTCGTCGGCGGCCTGCGCCGGCAGCGCCAGCAGCAGGAGAGCGGAGATCGTGGCGAGGGTGGTGCGGATCATCGTCATTGCCTCAGCGGAATAGCGCCGTGGTCGATTGCATCATCTGGTCGGCGGCGCTGATGACCTTGGCGTTCATCTCGTAGGCGCGCTGCGCGGCGATCAGGTCGCTCATCTCCGAGACGACGTCGACATTGGCCTGCTCCAGGCTGCCCTGCGTGATCTTGCCGTAGCCTTCGGCATTCGCGGTGCCGTCCTGCGGCGGGCCGGAGGAGGGTGTTTCGGTGAACTGGTTGCTTCCGACGGGCTGCAAACCCGCCTTGTTGATGAACCGGGTCACGCCGATCTGGCCGATGATCGAGGAGGTCGACGAGCCCGGCAGCGTCACCGAGACCTGGCCCTGCTCGCTGACGGAGATGCCGGAGGCGTTGTTCGGGATGGTGATGGTCGGCTGCACCGGGTTGCCCTGCGCGGTGACGACGCGGCCCTGGTTGTCCATCTGGAAGGTGCCGTCGCGGGTGTACTGGAAGGTGCCGTCGGGCATCAGGATCTTGAAGAAGCCTTCGCCCGACATCGCGAGGTCGAGATCGTTGCCGGTCTGCGACAGCGTGCCCTGCGTCATGCTGCGCGGCGTGCCGACGGTCTTGACGCCGCCGCCGATGTCCACGCCGACGGGCAGGATGGTGCCCTGGTCCGAGGCCTGCGCGCCGACGCGGCGGACGTGCTCGTAGATCAGGTCCTGGAACGCCGCGGTCTGCTTCTTGAAGCCGGTGGTGCGCAGGTTCGCGATGTTGTTGGAGATGACCTGGACGTTGAGTTCCTGGGCCGCCATTCCGGTCGCAGCGGTGTGGAGCGCTTGCATGTCAGTGGTCCCCTAATCAGGCCGGAACGTCGGCGAGCTTCTCGATCGCCGATTTGTGGAGGTCGCTCTGCTGCTGGAGCAGATTGGCGATGGCGGTGTAGCTGCGCATGACTTCGACCATGCGGCTCATCTCGCCGACCGAGTTCACGTTCGACTTCTCGATGTAGCCCTGGCGCACGGTGGACTTGGTGTCGGCCTGCTGGGTCGCGGAGCCGGCGCTGTAGAGGTTGGCGCCGAGCTTGGTCAGCCTGGCCGGATCGTCGAACGAGGCCATGCGGATCTTGCCGCGGATCGAGTCGGTCTTGGCCGTGCCCTCGAGCACCGTGACGGTGCCGTCGGGGGCGATATTGATGTCGTGGTCGGTCGGCTGGAAGGTGATCGGGCCGCCGGTGCCGAGCACGAGGTTGCCGTCGGAGGTGACGAGCTGGCCGGTGCTGCTGAGCGAGAACTTGCCGTCGCGGGTGTAGCGCTCGGCGCCGTTGGCCTGCACCGCGAAGAAGGCGTTGCCGTCGATCGCCATGTCGAGCGGGTTGTTGGTCGGCTCCATCGGCCCCTGGCCGACGTCGCGGAAGGTGCCGCGGTCCTGCACATAGGAGACCCGGCGGTCGGAACCGACGAAATTGTCCTCACGCGCGTTCGAGTTGAGATACTCCTCGAACAGCGAATGGTCGGCCTTGAAGCCGTTGGTGTTGGCATTGGCGACGTTGTTGGCGATGACATCCATCTGCCGTTCCAACGTCATCTGCCGTGACAAGCCGATCAGAAGCGCGTTCTGCATCGGAAGATCTCCCCTGAGTGAGATCTGCCTCCTCGCTCTCCCAAGCGCCTTGGCGGACCCCGTGAACGAGACCGTCAGGTTCTCCCAAACCCTTCGGTCTCGGTCCTCTCTCAGCGAAAGCCGTGCCAACGTAGAAAATTGTTTAATATCAATTACTTGTCGATTTTTCGAGGGCGCGGGAGGGCGGCAGAAAGGTTCTGTTAGCCATGTTTGCCCGGCAGATTTTTCCTAGTGGAGGCCCAATCGAAAGATTCCGTTAACCATTATTACCGTAGCGTTTGCATGCAAGGGAGCGCATTGCGCTGGGGCATTTGTATCGCGTCATTGTCTGCCAGGGGGCTTCGCTCTTTCGATTCCTATGAGAGATGAGCGAGCCGGGCGACCATGGCAGAAAACGAAGCGGAAGGCGGCGCAGCCGCCGAAGGCGCGGAAGCCGCTCCCCCGAAGAACAAGCTCAAACTCATCATCATGGCCGTCGGCCTGCTCGCCGTCCTCGGCGGCGGTGCGGCGACCTGGTTCTTCTTCTTCCGTCATGGCGACGACGAGCATCATGCCGAGGCGGCGCCGCCGCCGAAGCCGCCGGCCTTCGTCGAGGTGCCCGACATGATGGTCAACCTCGCCGGTGCTCCGGGCGAGCGCGTGCAATATCTGAAGCTGAAGATCGTGCTGGAGCTGAAGGAAGAGAAGCAGATCGAGGCGATCAAGCCGGCGATGCCGCGCGTCACCGACATCTTCCAGACCTACGTGCGCGAGCTGCGCTCCTCCGACCTCAACGGCTCCGCCGGCATCTTCCGCCTCAAGGAAGAGCTGACCAAGCGCGTCAATGCGGCGGTCGCGCCGGTCCAGGTCAGCGCGGTGCTGTTCAAGGAAGTCGTGATCCAGTGACGGCGCAGGGAAGGTAATGGGCTAGCGTCATGGCCGGCAACGAGCAGATGGACCAGGATGCGATTGCCGCCCAATGGGAGGCTTCGCTCGATTCCGAGGATCCCGCGGAGGCCGCCAAGGCCGCTGCCGAAAACGAACTCTCCGAGACCATGGCCCTGCAATGGGCCGCCATGGTCGAGGACGGCAGCCGCGACCTCGGCACCGGCAAGAACTCCGGCGAGCGGGTGCTGTCGCAGGAGGAGATCGACAACCTCCTCGGCTTCACCGTCGGCGACGTCACGCTCGACGACCATTCCGGCATTCGCGCGATCATCGATTCGGCGATGGTCTCCTACGAGCGTCTGCCGATGCTCGAAATCGTCTTCGACCGCCTGGTGCGGCTCCTGACGACATCCCTGCGCAATTTCACCTCGGACAACGTCGAAGTCTCGCTCGACCGCATCACCTCGGTGCGCTTCGGCGACTACATGAACTCGATCCCGCTGCCGGCCGTGCTCTCGGTGTTCAAGGCCGAGGAGTGGGACAATTTCGGCATGGCGACGGTCGATTCCAACCTGATCTACTCGATGATCGACGTGCTGCTCGGCGGCCGCCGCGGCACCAGCCAGCTCCGCATCGAGGGCCGGCCCTACACCACGATCGAGACCGAGCTGGTCAAGCGGCTGGTCGAGGTGGTGCTGGCCGACGCCGAGCAGGCGTTCCGGCCGCTGTCGCCAGTGACCTTCACGATCGACCGGCTCGAGACCAACCCGCGTTTCGCCGCCATCAGCCGTCCCGCCAACGCCGCCATCCTGGTGCGCCTGCGCATCGACATGGAAGACCGCGGCGGCAATATCGAGCTCCTGCTGCCTTACGCGACCATCGAACCGATCCGGGGCGTCCTGCTCCAGATGTTCATGGGCGAAAAGTTCGGCCGCGACCCGGTCTGGGAAGGCCATTTCGCCACCGAGATCGGCCAGGCCGAGATCGCCGTCGATGCCGTGCTCTACGAGGCCGACATCCCGCTCAAGCAGCTGATGCGGCTGAAGGTCGGCGACACGCTGCCGCTGGACATGCGCGCGGACGCCAACGTCACCGTGCGCTGCGGCGACGTCACAATCACCGAAGGACGCATGGGACGGGTCGGCGACCGCGTCGCTATCAGGGTGACGAAACCCTTGCGCAAGCCAAGTACGACACTTGCGATGTTCGAGAAGGTGGACGAGCACAACAAGATGATGGAGGCCCCATGAACCACTCCCTTGGAATGGCGATCGAGACGCTGGTGGCTATCTTGCTGATGCTCACGATCGGCTACTGCATTCTGCTGAACAAGCGGCTGACGCGGCTGAAGGCGGACGAGCATTCGCTGAAGGCGGTCATCGCCGAGCTGATTACCGCGACCGAGATCGCCGAGCGCGCGATCGGCGGGCTGAAGCTCGCCGTGCGCGACGTCAACGAGAACCTCGGCAGCCAGCTTGCGGCGGCGACCCAGATGTCGGACCAGCTCTACAAGCAGCTGGGCGAAGCCGACAACGTGGTGCGGCGCCTGTCCAAGATCGCGATCGCCGCGCGCCCCGTGACCAATCCGGAAACGGTTGCCGTGCCCGCGGCCAAGCCCTCGTCGGCCAAGGCGGTGGCGGCTGCGGCCGAAGCCTTCTCCGAGCGCCGACGATCCAACGGCCTTGCCGCATGAAGTCAGGGTATGAAATCCTTTCGTAACATCCGCGTCATTCCGGTCGTCCTGGTTGCCGTCGCAGGTCTCGCCACGCTCAAGGTCGCGGGCCTCGCGATCAATGGCGGCTATGTCTTCGACTACCAGCCGAAACAGGCCAAGAAGTCCTGGGCGCAGGAGAATCTGAACTTTCCGACCGGACGGGAAGACCCCGACATCACGGGATCGACCCATGGCGCGCCGAAGGAGGCGCCGAAGCCGGCCGCGCCCGAGACCAAGCCCGAAGGCACCGTGGTCAAGGTGGAGGAAGCCCAGCCGCAGGTCTCGGCCTCCGAGCGCGCGATCCTGGAGCGGTTGCAGTCGCGCCGCCAGGAAATCGAGGCCCGCCAGCGCGAGATCGACATCCGCGAGAGTCTGCTGAAATCGGCCGAGAAGCGCATCGAGAACAAGGTCGAGGAGATGAAGGCGGTGGAATCCCGCATCTCCACGACCCAGGCCGAGCAGAAGGCCGCCGAAGCCCAGCGCATGAAGGGCCTCGTCACCATGTATGAAGGCATGAAGCCGAAGGATGCCGCGCGGGTGTTCGACCGGCTCGAGATGGGCGTGCTGATCGAGATCGCCTCGGCCATCGCGCCGCGAAAGATGTCGGACATCCTGGGACTGATGTCGCCGGAGGCCGCCGAGCGGCTGACCGTCGAGATGGCCCGCCGCGCCAATGGCGGCGGCGATCAATCGGCGTCCGCCGGCGACCTGCCCAAGATCGACGGCAAGCCGACGCAAAAGCCGAATTGAGCGCGCGAGAGCCGCGGCGCGCTGCGGCAGCCTGCGCGCAGTTGCCCGGTCGCCCGGCCGGCACGGGGCCAGATGCCTTGCGTGCCTAGTTTGCGATCCGCTGCTGAACCCTGGGACCTGTCGAGCTCAGCTGTTTCTCGACGGCAAGGAGGGTCTCGCAGTGCTGCCTGACCAGCGCAGCCTTCGTCATTCGAGTCACGAGATGCAGGGTGCTGTGGCAGCAGGCGCACTCGTATACCTTCAGTGCATAGCCCCGCGCGATTGGAAAGACGGCTACGACTGCTCTTGCCCGGCTACATACAATGCAGTTGGCTTCTCCGCTCATTGATTGCCCCCCCAAAGGCTGACCAATCGAATTCGCATCGCCGTAACCGCATCTGATTCAGAGTCGTCGATAGATCGCAACACCTCTGAGGTTGTGCGCGCGTGTCCGGCAACCAACAACGACTCGCGTTGCGGATGCAGCCGGAGCAAGCGGCATCTTCTGAGGATGCGCTGAGTTGACGCGTACGAATGTGACATGGAGTACAGTGGCGCCGACGCATTCGTCCTAGGCTTCCGCCATTCGTAAATCCGCAGCGGGGAGGGAAGCCATGAACTACTCGTCCGCAGCAGGACGCGCAATCGAAGCTGTCAATCGGCTGCTCATCGCGGCGATGACGTTCGCCTGGACAACCGCACTAGATCATCAGCATGCATTGCCGCCGCAAGGGGAAGATGGCGACGCTGATGATGACGCGGGTCTCGGGCGAGAGAATTCCTCCGCGCCGGATTGCGCGGGAAAACAACACTGAAGATACGGTCGCCGTGGGGACGTCACACGATCAGATCGTGCAGCACATGAACGCCGGTTGTGCCTGCCCCGTGAGCCTGGTCAAGATGCGGCGGGGGCAGTTCAGGCATTGACGCCGCCGCGGATTCGTGGACTTTCCCGGCGTGTTCGTGATGACCGGACGGGTCCGGGGGATCATCCAATTCTGCGCTGTGCTCTGAACCCTGGCCATGCGAAGCGCCATCCTTGAAGTCAAAGGAGTCGCCGAACTGGTGCGAACCGGTGGGCGCCGCATGAGCAGTAGAGGGCGGATCGACACCCGCCGGGCCGTGTCCGGGCACGTCGTGCTGTCCGGCTGCCTCGCTTGGAAGCGAATGACCGGGTCCGCCGTGGGCATGACCAGCGTTGTGGGCGCTTTCGGGAGCCGATGCACCATGGTCCTTGTCGCCGCTCTCCACCGTATGCCCGTGCCGGGCGAGCTGTTCGGCCGCATCGTGGAGCGCCGTGAAAGCAACGTCAGGCATGGGGGCACTTCCGGCGATCACGTCATTCTTTCCGATCGTGGTATCGATGCTGTCGGGTACCGTTAGATGATCGAAGACGAAGCTGGTCGCCGTCGGTGTGGCCACGTCGTGCAAGCTCGTGGACAGCCCGGTCGGTGAGGTCGTTACCGGGGCACTGTCGGTGATCTCGGTCGCGCGCAGCTGCACCCCGTCTGAGCTGGCGAAGCTCGGATATTCGGTCCATCCAAACTGGTCCGAACTGGCAAAGACGCCGGAGGCCTGGGCGGTTGATCTGTCCGTCGCGTTCCAGTCAGCGAGGAGCGTGCCGTCGCTGAGTGTGGTGTCGGACGAACCGGTGATCGTCACGGCGGTGGCATCGCTTTGTGTCGTTGCGCTGAGATCGAGCAGCCCACTGTCGGCCGCCAGCACAGCCGCCGCCGCCGGCGTCACGATGAAATCCGACGCGTCGATGGTCGCAATTCCCTGCAAATGGATTTCGATCAAGCTGGAATCGCCAATGTGCAGGGTCTGGTCGCTCGGGTTGACATACACGATCGTCTCATTGGCCGCGCTGTCGTAGAGCCAGGCGATCGTATGAGCCGGCACAGACGTGCTTGATGGGCTCAAGGCCAGGAGAACGAAGCCAAGCCCGCCGAGAGCCGTCAAGTCGATCTTGTCGGATCCCGACGCGAAATCGGTAATGGTGTCGAACTGGCCGGCGTTGGAATCGGCCGCGAACAGATAGACGAAACGGTCGTTCCCATTGCTGCCCGTGAGGTGGTCCGCACCAAATCCACCGGTTATGGTGTCGCTGCCATTGTTGCCATTGATGGTGTCGTTGCCCGAACCACCGTAAATCGTGTCATCCCCGTCGTTGCCCTTGATCGTGTCATTGCCGGAGCCGCCATAGAGAATGTCGGCTTTGCCCGTACCGTTGACGGTATCACTGCTGGCTCCTGCGTAGATAATCTGACCTTCGTTGCCGCCTCCCGCGATGGTTTCGCTCCCCGGCGTTCCAAACACGTTGGGGGGATCGGATATCACGACGGACCCCGTGGCGAGGTTATCAAAATCGTTGGGGTCTGCGTCGCTGGCACCATGGATGGTGACGGTCACGGATTGCGTCGTGCCGTCGATCGCAGTCACCGTGAAAGTGTCGGTTAACGCATCGCCCGGATCCAGCGCCTGAACCACGCTATTGTTGTTGTCGAGTGTGTAGGTCCATACGCCGGCTGCCGTCATGGTGAAGGTGCCGTACCCGCCGTCGCTCGCAGTTGGTGAGGCGACTACCGTGAAAGTGTTCGGCGTATTGTCGACGTCTGTGTCGGTGAGCGCGCCGGTCGCGACGGGAATGCCGGGCGCAGCGGTGCCTGCCTCGATCACTGAGCCGATCGTGGTGCCGGAAATGATGGCGGCGTCGTTGGTGCCGTGGATGGCGATCGTCACCAGTTGCGGGGTGCCGTCGATGGCAGTCACAGTGAAACTGTCGGCGAGCGTGTCGCCGACATTGAGCGCCTGCACCGCGGCGTTGGCGTTGTCCAGGGTGTAGGCCCACACGCCAGCGGCGGTCATCGTGAAGGTGCCGTAGCCGTTCGCGCTTGTCTTTGGCGAACTTACCGCCGTGAAGATGTTGGACGTATTGTCGACGTCAACGGCGACGAGTGTGCCCGTCGCGGCCGGCGTGCCGGGCGCCGTATTGGCGACGCCGCCTGCCTCGGTCACTGAACCGGTCGTGGTGCCGGAAACAATGGCGGCGTCGTTGGTGCCGTGGATGGTGATGGTGACCACTTGGGGGGTGCCGTCCAGAGTGGTCACTGTGAACGTGTCGGCCAGCGTCTCGCCGGCATTGAGCGCCTGCACCGCACCGTTGCTATTGTCGAGCGTGTAGGTCCACACGCCGGCTGCCGTCATGGTGAAGGTGCCGTAGCCGCCAGCGCTTGCCGTTGGGCCGACCGCCGTGAAGGCATTTGAGGTCGTGTCGACGTCAGTGTCGGTGAGCGTGCCGCTTGCAGTGGCCGTTCCGGGATTTGCATTGGCAACGCCGCCCGCCTCGATCACCGAGCCGGCCGTCGAGCCGGAGATAATGGCCGCGTCGCTGGCCCCATGGATGGTGATCGTCACCACTTGGGGAGTGCCGTCTACGGCGGCCACCGTAAAGTTGTCGATCAGCGTATCGCCCGCATTGAGCGCCTGCACCGCGGCGTTGGTGTCGTCCAGGATGTAGGTCCATACGCCGGCCGTCGTCATCGTGAAGGTGCCGTAGCCGCCGGCGCTCGCTCTTGGCGAGCTCACTGCCGTGAAGGTATTGGGCGGATTGTCGACGTCGGTGTCGGTGAGCGTGCCGGTTGCAAGCGGCGTGCCGGGCGTTCCGTTGGTGGTGCCGCCAGCCTCGACAACCGAGCCGGTCGTGGTTCCGGAGATGAATGCAGCGTCGTTGACGCCGTTAAGGACGATCGTGAAGGTCTGACTGGCAGAAGTGTTTCCGTCGGAAACGGTCACAACGAAGTCGTCGGTCGTGGGCGCCGTCAGCGCGTTGATTGCGGCGCTGTCGGGCACGAACGTATAGGCGCCGCTCGTGCTATTGACGTAGAGCGTCCCGTAGGGGCTTGCCTTCGACAGATCGTATGTCACTCCGCCCAGGACCGTGTTGCCGGCGCTCGCCCCGACGACGCCGAAGGTCAGCTTGCCGCTGTTCATGCTGCTCGCGGCGAACGTTCCGCTCGTCGCAGTGAATGTGTCAAACACCACGGTGTCGAGTTCGGCCGGCCCGGCTCCCGTGATCAGCGTCAGCGGTGGTAGTACGATCAGAGGCTCAGGGGTGAAAACCAAAGGCTTCAGCAAATCTTGCGGCGCGGGTGCGTCGGGCGGAATGAAATTGATCGGCTGCAGCGGTAGGGATTTGACAAAGGGAGGCGTGCCCGAGCCGTGGGGTCCTTGAAGATTGGCGAGCGCGTCCTGTTGTGCGGCCTGCAACTCCTCCATGCGAGCAAGAGTGTTCGTGACCTGGTTCACACTGACCGAGGATCCGACCTTCTTGAGGACGATTGTCTCGCCGGGATCCTCGACGATGATGTGCCGCGGGATCGGCTCCTTGGTCACAAGCTCGAATGCACCGTGCGCGAGGTCCTTGTAAGTGATGGCGTCGTCATCCAGGAACGTTACGTTCGGGTCTGCGGCCTGGGCCTGCTTGATCATCGAGAAGAACAATGCCGTGAGCGACAGCATCCCGAAGCGGCCGGCAGAGGCCCGCTCGCGAGTCTGCGCGACGGGTCCATCAAGAGAGCCGCTCGTGGCCGCCTTCAGGCGGTGATGCCTGACCGCAGCGGCTTCGCGCTCGTCCCCGGGCCTTCCAGCGGGCGTGACGGACATTGTTCGACCTCGATTGACAAGCGGTCGACCTCAGACGTCGCCGTATCTTTGCTGGCTTGCCGCGTCACGTGATCGGGAGCTTTTGCGCCGGCAACCTCAGTCAGGCCCGCTGAAGGTCGTGGTTTCCGAGAATTCCGCCCAGGCATGTCACGGCAGAATTGCTGTCGTTTCACCCGACGGCACGGGCGAAAAGCTGGTTGAAATTGCCTGGCACGGATAGTGGCTCTTTCGGGCACGGCGATCAGCCATTCGGATTACTCCGGAATAGTCGGTTTGGCCGTCGTGGCTTGTTGCCGCTGGTCTGCCATAATGCGCGGTGGTCTTGCCGACGCCGTCGGAGCCGTTCCGATGCTCAAAACAACATCTTCAAAAAAGGGTTGAGCCATGGGCACTCACGCAGCGACTGTTCTCGTGGCAGGTATCGTCCTCGCGCTGGCCGGCTCGTCACTCAACCCAGTCCAGGCGCAGAACGATTCTCCGCGGCGAGCCGTCCTGGACTCGTCGTCAAAGCCAATCGGGAAAGTTGTGGCAGCCGAGGGCTCGGTCATCATCGAGCATGTCGGAGCCGTCATTGCCCAGGTCAACGTCCCGGGCGAATCCATCAAGACGAAGATTGGCGATCCGGTCTATTTGGGCGATGTGGTTCGAACCGATGCCGACAGTCGGGTCGGCATCAACTTCGTGGATGGAACGTCGTTCAACTTGTCGAGCAACACCCGCATGACGTTGGACGAATATGTCTACGAACCAGCCGGGAAGTCCAATTCGACGATCTTCAGCCTGACCAAGGGGACGTTCGTTTTTGTTGCCGGCCAGGTTGCGAAGACCGGTGACATGAAGATCGAAACGCCGGTCGCCACGATGGGCGTTCGAGGCACCACACCTCATGTCGAAATCTCGGATGACGGAACCACCAGGTTCTCCACTCTTATCGAAGAGGGCAAGAACAAATATTCGAAGAAGTCCGGCGTAACGGGGGCACCGCGACCCGAGCAAAGGGCGGAGCACAAGCTCAATCTGAACATCTGCCGCGGGTGCTGACGCTGGTTCTAGCCTCCGCGCAATCGCCCAGATCTCAGAGGACGGGGCCTGACATGGAATCAAGATCGTCCGTCGTCAAAAGCGGAGTGGCGATTGGCGTCCTGCTGTTGGTCGGCTTGCCAGTCGCGGCCCAGAATTCCAAGGTGAACAGCAGCTATCTCAGCTATATTGAACCCTGCAACGGGGCGGGTACCATCTCGCTTGATGCCCGGATCGCTGCCTGCACGGCTTTCATCGAGGCGCGTCAGGGGACGACGGCAGCTCTGGCTATCGCCTATAACAATCGCGGCAATGCCTACACCGCAAAGGGCGACTTCGACAAAGCCATCCGTGATTTCGATCAGTCGATCGCGCTCAAGCCGACATACACAAAGGCCTTCAACAACCGCGGTGTAGCTTACTTGAGGAAAGGCGAATATCAGCTCGCGATCGAAGCCTTTGACGATGCGATCAAGCTCGATCCCGACTATGGCGCTGCCTTCGTCAACCGCGCCGGAGCCTACCTGAAGAAAAATGACCACCAGCGCGCGGCGCATGACTACGACGAGGCCATTCGTCTCCAGCCCAATTCGCAGGCCGCATGGAGCGGACGATGCTGGACCCGGGCGCTACTCGGTGCCTGGCAGGCCGCGCTGGAGGACTGTGACAGAGCGCTTCAATCCGGATCGACCAGCGCTGCCGTGTACGACACGCGCGGGCTGATTCACCTGAGGATGGGCGAGTTCGGCGCGGCGATCGCCGACTACAATTCTGCCTTGCGGGCCGCCCCGGAATTGGCGAGCGCGCTTTTTGGCCGCGGGCTTGCCAAGCTGAAGCAAGGCGACGCGATTGGCGGAGATTCTGACATTTCGGCTGCAAAGACAATTCAGGGCAATATCGGCGACGAGTTCGCGCATTATGGCGTCGGTCACGACTGAGTTCACGACTGGCTCTGGCTCGTCGATCATCGCAGAGGAATTTGCCGAGACGGCGGCTGCAGTGCACGCCGCGCCGGTCCCGCCCGGCGCCGGTGACGACGGGGTGTTAACATCTCCTTAACCACTTGCTCTCCAAATTCGGAGCGCGAACGCCTCAGCCCGCACGCAAGGCGTCGCGACGCACGGCGCGGGATCAATTCGCCAATACAGCATTAACAAGTCCTTAATTGGCAAAACCTACATTCGACGCCATGGGCCGGCGCCATGTGCCGGTATGGGTCGTCGAACCGGAAGAAGTGCCGCCAATGGCGCAGAAGGCTGCCGCTGGATTTGTGTCGCGAGCCCGCGCCCTGGCGTGGGGGCTGTCGCGTCATGTCGGTAAGGCACCTGCGCTGGCAACCCTCCTCCTGGTCGGCCTGATCGCCGCAAGCCCGGCGCGGGCGGACCCGATCCGGGGCGAGGCCAGTTTTTCGGCCGGTGGCGGCTTTGCCCGTCTGGTGATCAAGCTCGGCGAGGATGTTCCCTCCGAGGTGACGACGGCCGGCTCCATTCTCATCATCCGCTTCGACCGGCCGGTCGACGTTCCCGTCGACCGGGTTCCGGAGGGCGCGCCCGACTACGTCAACTCCGCCCGCCGCGATCCCGACGGCGGCGCCATCCGCCTGTCGCTGGCGCGGCGCGTCACCGTCAACACCATGAATGCCGGCGAGCGCACCTTCATCGACCTGTTGCCGGAAGGTTGGAAGGGACCGCCGCCGAGCCTGCCCATGGATGTGGTCAAGGAACTCGCCGAGCGCGCGCGCGTCGCCGAACGGGCGCTGCGTGCGCAGCGCGCCGCGGCCGAGACCAAGAAGCGTCCGCAGATCCGTGTGCGCGCCTCGGTGCAGCCGACCTTCGTGCGCTTCGTGTTCGAGATGCCCGACGGCGTCGGCGTGTCCTCCGTGCTCAATGAGCAGAAGCTCACGCTCGCCTTCAACGCCAACCTCAGTTTCGACCTCGCTGACGCGGTCGTCGCCGCGCCGCCGAACGTCGCCTCGATCAAGCAGAGGGCCGACATCGATCAGACCAATGTCGAGATCGCGCTGATTGGCGATTCCGACGTGCACTCCTTCCGCGACGAGAAGAACTACGTCGTCGACGTCTCCTTCCAGCCGGACAAGGGCAAGGCGGCCGCGACGCCCGAGGCCGCGATCGCGCAGGCCAAGCCCGCCAGCCAAGGCCATGGACCGGCACCGGCCGCGGAAAAGCCGGCGGCCGAGAAGAAGGACGCCCATCGCGAGATCGTGCCGCCGACCTCCGAGACGATCGCGCGCGACGCCAGGATCGATATCAAGCCCGAGGCGAAGCCGGAAGCGTCTGCCGCGATGCCCGTCGCCGAAGCGCCGAAACCGGCGCAGCTTCCCGTGGCCGAGTCTGCGGAAGCACCCAAAGAAACGTCCAAGGAAGCCTCGAAGCCCACCCCGCCTGTTGCCGAAGCTCCGGCCGCACCGGCCAAGCCCGCAATGGTCGAGGCGCCCAAGGAGGTCGTGAAGGAAGCGGCGAAGGAGCCGGTCAGGGAAGCAGCCAAAGCTGCGCCGACCGAGGCCGCGACCGCGCCGCAGCCGGCCGCACCGAGCGTTGATGCGCGCCGCGACAGCGACGGCTTGCGGGTGACGTTCCCGCTTCAGGTCGCAACGCCTGCGGCGGCGTTCCGCCGCGGCGACACCATCTGGCTGGTGTTCGACACGCCGAAGCCGATCGACGTCGAGGCGATCCGCGCCAAGGGCGGCGCGATGATCGGCGAGGTCGGCCGCATCCCCCTCGACAAGGGGCAGGCGGTGCGCATCCGTCTCACCCGGCCGCTGGTCTATTCGCTGACGAGCGAGGAGGTCGGCAAGGAGACCAACTGGCTGCTGACGCTCGCCGACAAGATCCAGGCGACGCCGCTGCCGCTGATGATGTCGCGCAACATCACCGACCCCGCGCTCGCCAACATCGCGATTCCCTTCGCCAATCCGGGCCTGCTGCACAAGTTCACCGATCCCGATGCCGGCGACATGCTCTACGTCGTCACCGCGCAGCGGCCGGTACGCGGCTTCATCAAGCGTCAGGACCTCGTCGATCTCTCGCTGCTGGAATCCGCCCACGGCATCGCGATCCGGCCGAACTCCGACGAGGTCGGCGTCGAGGTCGGATCCGACAAGGTCATTCTCGGCAAGAAGGGCGGACTGACGCTGTCGCCGGTCGACATCTCCGCCGAGCGCGCCCCGACCGCGGTGCGCCCGATCTTCAGCCCCGAAGGCTGGCGCAAGGGACAGTCGGAAAACTTCATGACGCGCCAGAGCGAACTGATCACGGCGAGCTCGGCCGTCGAGCCGGCGCTGCGCTCGCTGCCGCGGCTCGACCTCGCGCAGTTCTACATGTCGCGCGCGATGTATCACGAGGCCAAGGCCGTGACCGAACTGATGCTGAGCGATCCGCTCAACAAGGAGGAGAGCGGCGCGCTGATCATGCACGCGATCGCGAGCATCCTGATCGGCCGGCCGGCGCAGGGCCTGAAGGACCTCGCCAATCCCGTGATCGGCAACAGCCACGACTCTCAGCTCTGGAAGGCGCTCGCCTATGCGCGCCAGGGCAAATGGGCGGACGCGCGCGAGAAGTTCAAGAACGTCGAATTCGCCATCGCCTCGCTGCCACTCGACATCCAGCGCATCGTGACGATGGACGCGATGCGCGCCTCGCTCGAAGTGAAGGACTATGCCGGCGCCTCCAAGCGGCGCAGCGAGCTCGAGATCGTCGGCGTATCGCCCGAGGCTGCGCCCGGCTTCGCCGTGCTGCGCGGCCGGCTCGCCGAGGCGCTCGGCCACGACAGGGATGCGCTCGACGACTACAGGTTCGCGGTCGGCTCGAGCGACCGGCCGGCTGCGGCCGAGGCCAAGCAGCTCGAGGTCGCGTTGCGGCAGAAGCGCGACGAGATCAGCAAGGAAGACGCGCTGCGCGAGCTCGAGACGCTGTCGATGACCTGGCGCGGCGACGCGATCGAGGTCAAGACGCTGCAGATGCTGTCGCAGATCTATGCCGAGAACGGGCGCTACCGGGACGCGCTCACGGCGGCGCGCACCGCGACGAAGCTGCAGCCGAACGCGGACGCCTCGCGCCAGGCGCAGGATCTCGCCTCCGACCTGTTCACGCAGATCTTCCTGGGGCCCAAGGGTGACGAGCTGCCGCCGGTCGAGGCGCTCGGGATGTTCTACGAGTTCCGCGAGCTGACACCGATCGGCCGCCGCGGCGACGAGCTGATCCGGCGTCTTGCCGACCGTCTCGCCTCGATCGACCTGCTCGACCAGGCCGCCGAGCTCCTGCAGTACCAGGTCGACCACCGCCTCGAAGGCGCCGCGCGTGCCCAGGTCGCCGCGCGTCTTTCCATGATCTATCTCGCCAACCGCAGGCCGGACATGGCGATCTCGGCGCTGCGCGCGAGCCGCATCAGCGATCTCTCCGGCGAGCTCAGGCAGCAGCGTCTGCTGCTCGAGGCCCGGGCGCAGAGCGACGTCGGCCGGCACGATCTCGCGCTCGACATCGTCTCCAACGTCTCCGGGCGCGAGGTGCTCCGCCTGCGCTCCGACATCTTCTGGGCGGCGCGGCGCTGGCGCGAGTCCGCCGAGCAGATCGAGCTCTATTACGGTGAACGCTTCCGCGACTTCAAGCCGCTCAATGCGGTGGAGAAGAGCGACATCATCCGCGCCGCCGTCGGCTACGCGCTCGCCGACGATTCGATCGGCCTGTCGCGCTTCCGCGAGAAGTACGCGCCGCTGATGAGCGAGAGCGCCGACCGTCTCGCCTTCAACATCGCCAGCAAGCCGGCCGCGGCCTCCAGTGCCGAATTCGCCGAGATCGCCAAGCTGGCTGCGAGCGTCGACACGCTCGACGGCTTCCTGCGCGAGATGAAGCAGCGCTTCCCCGACGCCACCGCCCGCGCGCCATCCGGGCCGCAGGTCAAGGAAGAGACCGACCACACCGGCTCGCTGCCGAAGATCCCCGCCGTGCGGCAGATCAAGATGACGCGGTAGGGACCCGGGTGCCGCGTGGAGCGCGGCCGGGAACGGCGCCACATCTTCCGTCATTGCGAGCGCAGCGAAGCAATCCAGAATCTTTCCGCGGAGGCAGTCTGGCTGCTTCGTCGCAAGGGCTCCTCGCAATGACGGGGAGAGGCCGGAGGCTATCATTGGGGGCGGTGGGGATGCGTCGCTGGCATCGCCCACGTCCGCCTATCCCCCGTAGCTCTGCACCAGGCTTCCCGCCACCAGCGACCAGCCGTCGACCAGAACGAAGAAGATCAGCTTGAACGGCAGCGATATGGTTGCCGGCGGCAGCATCATCATGCCCATCGACATCAGCACGGAGGCGACGACGAGGTCGATGATCAGGAAGGGCAGGAACAGCAGAAAGCCGATCTCGAAGGCGCGCTTCAGCTCGGAGATCATGAAGGCGGGGACGAGGATACGGAGCGCGAGCTCGTCGGGGGTGGCCGGCGCCGGCTCGCCGGAGAGATCCAGGAACAGCTTGAGGTCCTTCTCGCGCACGTTCTTCTGCATGAAGCCGCGCAATGGGACCGAGGCGCGCTGGAGCGCATCCTCGACGCCGATCTGGTTGGCGACGAGCGGGCGGATGCCCTCGTCGTAGGATTTTTGCAGCACCGGCCCCATCACGAAGAAGGTGAGGAACATCGCGAGCGCGATGATCACCGAGTTCGGCGGCGCGGTCGCCGTGCCCATCGCGGTGCGCAGGAGCGACAGCACGACCACGATGCGCGTGAACGACGTCATCATGATCAGGATCGACGGCGCGATCGACAGCACCGTGAGCAGCGCGATGAGCTGGATCGCGCGCTCGGTGACGCCGCCGCCACCCTGACCGCCGAGATTGATGCTGATGTCCTGCGCATGCGCGAGGCTTGCGAGCGAAGCCGCACTGAACAGGACAGAAAGAAAAAGAACTCTACGCGGGAGGGCCGGCAGCCTCACGAAGACGGCTTCGGACGGCCGAGCAGGGAGGCCATCTCGTCTTCGAGATTCTCAAAGCTGGTCTTTTCCGGGGCAGGCTTCGGCGGCGGGGCCGGTGGTGCCGGCGGCTCGCTGCGCGCCGCGCGCGGAGGAGCGGCCGGCGGCTCCGGCGCAACCGGCGGCGCGACCGTCTCGCCGGCCGGGCGGCGCAGCGCAGCCTCTAACCGCTGCGCCATTTCGGCCAGATTCTGCTCGGCGCTCGAGGGCGCAGCAGGAGTGGGGGCCGGCGGCGCAACGGGCGGCGCCTGCGGCACCGGCGGAGGCGGCGCGACCGCGCGCTCGGCGCGCACTGGCGGCCCCTTCGCCGGTTCGCTCTGGCGCGGCGGACGCGGCATCAGCGGCGGCTCGTTGCGGGCAACGCGCGGCGGTAGCGGCAGCGGCTCAGGCCGCGGCTCGCGCTCGGGGCGCGCGATCGGCTCGGGCGGGAAGCCGGCCAGTGGCGGCTCACTGCGGCGTTCGGCCAGCGCGGGCGCGGGCCGGCGTACTTCGTCGGCGAAGGACGGGCGTGCGGGCCGCGGCGGCGGTTCGGGCATTTGCGGCTCGGGGTGATCGAGCATTTCGGGCCGCGGCATCTCGTCGGCCCAGCCGCCGGCATCCGGCATCGGGGCGAGGCGCGGCGGTTCGGCGGAGTTGGGACGCTGCGGAAGCTGGTCGCGGCCGGGCGCGGCGCGCACGATGTTGGGCTCGACGACGATGTCGGTCGGGCCGCCGATCATCAGGAGATGTTCGACATTGTCGCGCCGGACCAGCACCAGGCGGCGCCGGCCGTCAACGGCGGCAGCATCGATCACGGCGAGCCGGGGCATCCGGCCGCGCTGGGTGTTGGCGCCGAGCCGGCTGCTGGCGAATCGGCGAACCAGCCATGCAGCGACGCCGATCAACGCCAGAACGACGATGAACGCGACGATGAAGGTGATAGGGCTGCCTTGCATACTTGTCCCCGAGAAATGGCGCTCTTCTCGTGCCCGTGGTCAGACGCGCCGACCACCGGCCTACGATGCCCCAAACTGCGATTTCTTAACGTCCCACGGCAAGTTTTGCCGTCCCCAACTCTTAATAACCTATGAATCGCTCGATCCAAAATGACTTCTTGGGCTGTGCATGTGCCGCCAAGCGATTGGGTTAATGCCACTTTTGGAGGCGTAGAATCACGGGGGAACGAATCCCTGTCCCGGTGCGGGACATGCATCTGTGGCACCCTTAACCACCTGTTAACCATACAGGCGGCAAATTCTGCCTAGCTTCGGACCCTGGATCCGGAGGAGGCGGAAGGAGCCGCGACGATGTCCATCAACGACCTCCCGGTGCTGTCGGCGCTTCGCACCAAGATGCAGTGGCATCAGGAACGCCAGCGCGTCCTGTCCGAGAACGTCTCCAATTCCGACACGCCCAAATTCCGGCCGCGCGACCTGGTCGAGCCGAAGCTTGACAAGGCTGGCGCGGTCACGGGGTCGATGGGCCCGCTGGCAATGACCGTCACCAGCGCGTCTCACATGACGCCATCGGGGGCGGCCTCGGGTTTCGACCAGAACAAGAATGCGGGCTTCGAGACACGCCCTGCGGGCAACGCCGTCAATCTCGAAGAGGAGATGATGAAGGCCGCCAGCAACCAGATGGACTACGCGGCTGCGACCTCGCTCTATTCGAAGAGCCTGCATCTGCTCAAGACCGCGATCGGCAAGGGCTAGAGCATGATCCCGGAACAGAAGAGCTAGAGGAGGCGCATCATGGCGAATGACAGCAGCGACTTTGCCCGCTCGATGGCGATCGCGACCTCCGGCCTGCGCGCGCAGGCCGGGCGCATGCGGGTGATCTCGGAGAACATCGCGAACGCGGATTCGACGTCGCAGACATCAGGCGGCGATCCCTACCGGCGCAAGGTGCCGACCTTCTCCTCCGCGCTCGACCGCACGCTCGACGCGCAGGTCGTCACCCTCGGCAGGATCAAGCCCGACCAGTCCAACTTCCGCACCAAATACGAACCGAACAATCCGGCCGCCGATGCGACCGGCAACGTCAAATATCCCAACGTGAACTCGGTGGTCGAGATGACCGACATGCGCGATGCGCAGCGGTCCTACGAGGCCAATCTCAACATCATCAGTGCGACGCGCCGGATGATCCAGCGCACGCTCGACATCCTCAAGAGCTGAACAGGACATTTGAGCCATGGCATCACCGACAATCGCAGCCAACGCCTATGCCAACCTCGCCCGCGTGCTGGAGAACAGCGGCGCCGGCAAGGGCGGCGAAGCGAGCGGGCAGTCCTTCGCCTCGCTCCTGAAAGACGCCGTCGGCAGCGTCATGGAGTCCGGCCGCAAGTCCGACGCGCAGACGGTGGCGATGGCCGCCGGCAAGGCCAACGTGATGGACGTGGTGACGGCGGTCGCCGACACCGACGTTGCCGTCTCCACGCTGGTCTCGGTCCGCGACCGCGTGATCTCGGCGTATGAAGACATCATGAAGATGCCGATCTGACGCGATTGTCATTCCGGGGCGCGACGAAGTCGCGAACCCGGAATCCATGGTGCTACCGACGATGCCGCTGGATGGATTCCGGGTTCTCGCTTCGCGAGCCCCGGAATGACGACAAACAATCGAGAGTGAGAATTCAAATGACCGGACCCGAGACCCTCGACGTCGCGCGCGATGCGATCTGGACGATCGTGATCGTGTCGTCGCCCCTGATGGTGGTCGGCCTCGTGGTCGGCGTGATCGTGTCGCTGTTCCAGGCGCTGACGCAGATCCAGGAGCAGACGCTGATCTACGTGCCGAAGATTCTGGCCATCTTCGCCACGATGCTGTTGGCGCTGCCGTTCATGGCCGACGCGCTCCACGCCCATATGCTGCGGATCTCGTCGCGAATCATCGGCGGCTGAGGCAAGATGCGTCGTGCGGTGGATTTGACATTCGTCCTGGGGGCTCCGCGAGTCGCGTTGGCGAATGTCAAATCCAATAGCCGCACGACTATTGATATTTGCGAATGCCTCTTTGGCTCCAACATTCGCAAAAGTGCCTGCCGCGATGGCGTGCGAATGTTGGAGCCGAGGCATTCGATTATGCGCATCGACGTCTCGCTGCTGCCGGCGCTTGCGGCGGCCTTCATGCTCGTCTTCGCCCGAGTCGGCGCGATGGTGATGCTGCTGCCGGGCCTGGGCGAGACCAACATCCCGACGCGGATAAAGCTGTCGATCGCGCTCCTGCTCACGCTGATCATCCTGCCGCTGCATCGCAGCGCCTATCAGGTCGACATGGGCTCGCTGGCGCCGCTGCTGGTGCTGATGCTGCATGAAATCGCGATCGGCATCGTGCTGGGGGCAACCGCCCGCGTGACGCTGTCGGCGCTCCAGGTCGCGGGTTCCGTGATCGCGCAGCAGATGGGGCTCGGCTTCGTCACCTCGGTCGATCCGACGCAGGGACAGCAGGGCGTGCTGGTCGGCAACTTCCTGACCATGCTCGGGGTGACGCTGCTGTTCGCCACCGACAGCCATCATCTGGTGATCGCGGCGCTGAACGACAGCTATGCGATCTTCTCGCCGGGCGAGACCGTGTCGAGCGGCGATGTCGCATCGCTGGCGACACGCGCCTTCGCCGCCGCGTTCCGCCTCGGCTTGCAGCTCTCCGGACCGTTCCTGGTGTTCGGCCTCGTCTTCAACATCGGGCTCGGCGTGCTGGCGCGGCTGATGCCGCAGATGCAGGTCTATTTCGTCGGCGTGCCGCTGTCGATCTTCGTGGGCTTCCTGGTGCTCGCCGTGGTGCTCACGGCGATGATGGGCACATTTCTGGATTACTTCATCGGTGTCATGCACCAGATGATGCCGCTCAGGTAACGGGGGATCGATGGCGGAAGACAACGATCCAGACAGTCAAACAGAAGACCCGACGCAAAAACGCCTCGACGAGGCGCTCGAACGCGGCGACGTCGCTAAGAGCCAGGAGATCAACACCTGGTTCATGATCGCGGGCGGCACGCTCGTGGTCTCGACCTTCTCGGGCTCGGTGGGCAGCGGGCTGGTGACGCCGATGCGCAACCTGCTCGCCAATTCCTGGATGATCAAGACCGACGGCCGGGCCCTGCTCGCGCTGATGCAGCAGATCGAATTCGCCGTGCTCGCGGCGGTCGGTGTGCCCCTGCTGATGCTGGTGCTGGCGGCCATCTCCGGCAACATGCTCCAGCACCGCCTGGTCTGGTCGGCCGAATCCCTCAAGCCCAAGTTCAGCAAGCTCTCGCCCGCGGCCGGTTTCAAGCGGATCTTCGGCAAGCAGGCGGCCGCGAACTTCCTGAAGGGCCTCGGCAAGCTGATCGTGCTCGGCGCGGTCATGGCCACGATCCTGTGGCCGGAGCGGCATCGCATGGAGGCGATGGTCAGGCTCGATCCGGCCGCCATGCTCGGCGCCACCACCAGCTTGACCATTCATCTGCTCGGCGCGGTGGTCGCGGCGCTCGCGATCATCGCCATAGGCGACTACTTCTTCCAGTACCGAAGTTGGTTCCAGCGGCAGAAGATGTCGCTCCAGGAGATCAAGGAAGAGTTCAAGCAGTCCGAAGGCGACCCGCACATCAAGGGCAAGATCAGGCAGCTGCGGCAGCAGCGCGCCAAGAAGCGCATGATGGCGGCGGTTCCCAAGGCTTCCGTGATCATCACCAACCCGACCCACTATTCGGTGGCGCTGTCCTACGAGCGCGGCATGCAGGCGCCGATCTGCGTCGCCAAGGGCGTCGACAATCTCGCCTTCAAGATCAGGGAGATCGCGCGCGAGCACGACATCCCCATCGTCGAGAACGTGCCGCTGGCCCGCGCGCTCTACGCCACCGTCGACATCGACCAGGAAATCCCGACCGAGCACTACCATGCGGTCGCCGAGGTCATCGGCTACGTCATGCGCCTGAAGCACGGATTCGGCGCCGGGCGAGGATAAAATGCCCGAAAAGTACCGGAAATGGCCGTAATCTGGGAATCAGCGTACCTTTCGCCCTTGCTGCCCTTGCGCCTGCGGGTCCGATTCAGGCAGGGAGGACCCCACGCGCCCCGTAGCGCGTTGATTCTCTGCCGACAGGCTGTGCCAGCTTGAAATGACCGCCGAGACCGACCACGACCTCACACGCGAGCCCGTTGCGGCGCACGAGCCGTCGCCGCGCTCGGGCAGCATTGCGCTGGTGCTGCTGGTGGCCGCCGGCCTCGTCGCCGTCGCCGTCGGGCTGATGACGCTCGGGCGCGCGCAGGCGCAGCCTTATATCCTCGGCGTCCTCGCCGTGCTGGCGATGGTCGGCCTGTTCAACCTGTTCGCCTTCGCCGCCGGCATCATCCGCTTCGTCGACCGTAGTCTCGACGACCCCGTGATGGGACGGATCGCCGATCACGCCTTCGACGGCCTGGCGGTCACCGACCCGCGCGGCCATGTGGTCTATTCCAATGCGGCCTATCTGACCCTGACCGGTGCCACCGGCCCGCAGGACGTGCGCCCCGTCGAGCGCGTCTTCATCGGCAATCCCGACGTCTCCGAAGCCGTGTTCCGGCTGCTGAAAGCCGCCCGCGAAGGCAAGCGGCAGCAGGAAGAGGTGCGCATCTCCGGCCATGACGGCAGCCAGGGCCGCTGGCTGCGCATGCGGGTGCGGCCGCTCGGCACCGGAAAGCGCGAGGCGAAATACGCGGTGTGGTCGATCGCCGACATCACCCGCGACCGCGAGCGCCAGGAGGACGTGTTCCAGGAGCTCCAGCACGCGATCGAATATCTCGATCACGCGCCTTGCGGCTTCTTCTCGGTCAATCCGGCCGGCGAGCTCGCCTACGTCAACGCGACGCTGGCGAACTGGCTCGACTACGACCTCGCCGAGATCGGCTCGGGCGGGCTGAAGCTCGCCGACATCGTCTCCGGCGACGGCGCCTCGCTGCTCAGCTCGATCGTGGCGGTGCCGGGCGAGGTGAAGACCGAGGTCTTCGACATCGACCTGCGCATGCGCACCGGCAAGACCATGCCGGTGCGGCTCTACCACAAGCTCGCCTTCGGCGCCGACGGCGCGCCGGGGCCGTCGCGCACGCTCGTGATCAGCCGCGCCCGCGACGAGCGCAGCGATCCGGACCGCGCCGCCGAAGTGCGTTTCATGCGCTTCTTCGACCACACGCCGATGGCGATCGCCACCGTCGACCGCGGCGGCAACGTCGTGCGCGCAAACGCGCGCTACGCCAAGCTCGCGCAGGGCCTCGGTCTCGACAGCGCCGGCAAGTCGATCTTCCGCGCCATCAATTCACGTGACCGCCACCTGGTGATCACGGCCATCAACCAGGCCGCCGAAGGCAAGGCCGACATCGCGCCGGTCGAGGTGGCGCTGGAAGGAACCAAGGAGCGCTGGGGCCAGTTCTTCGTCACGCCGGTCGACGCGGCCGAGAACGACGCGGAAGCCGCCATCGTGCACATGCTCGAGACCACCGAGCGGCGCGCGCTGGAGAACCAGATCAACCAGTCGCAGAAGATGGAGACGGTCGGCCAGCTCGCTGGCGGCATCGCCCACGACTTCAACAACGTGCTCTCCGCCATCATGATGGCGAACGACTTCCTGCTGAACGCGCACAAGCCGACCGATCCGTCGTTCCAGGACATCATGCAGATCAAGCAGAACGCGACGCGCGCCGCGACGCTGGTGCGGCAGCTGCTCGCGTTCTCGCGGCGGCAGACGCTGCGGCCACAGGTGCTCGATCTCGGCGATGCGCTTTCCGACCTCACCATGCTGCTGCGCCGCCTGATCGGCGAGAAGGTCAAGCTCGACCTGATCCACGGCCGCGACCTCTGGCCGGTGAAGGTCGACGTCTCCCAGTTCGAGCAGGTGATCGTCAATCTCGCGGTCAACGCGCGCGACGCCATGCCCGATGGCGGCAAGCTGATCATCCGCACCGCCAATGTCGCCACCGAGGATGCGGGCAAGCTCGCCTACAAGGGCATGCCGGCGGCGGACTATGTGCGCATCGAGGTCGCTGACACCGGCACTGGCATCCCCGCCGACATCCGCGACAAGATCTTCGAGCCGTTCTTCTCGACCAAGGAAGTCGGCAAGGGCACCGGCCTCGGCCTCTCCACCGTCTACGGCATCGTTAAGCAGACCGGCGGCTTCATCTACGTCGATTCCGAGCCGGGGCAGGGCACCTCGTTCCACATCTTCCTGCCGCGCCATCACGCCGAGCCGGAGGTGCAGGTCGAGCAGCCCGCGGCAGTGGTCAGCGCAGCCAATGGCGCTGCGAAGGAAGCCGCGCCCGCGGCGGCGGAAGCGAAGCCGCGCACCGATCTGACGGGACAGGGCACCATCCTGCTGGTCGAGGACGAGGAGGGCCTGCGCGCGCTCAACGCACGTGGCCTGCGCTCGCGCGGCTACACCGTGGTCGAGGCCGAGAACGGCGTCGAAGCCATGGAGATGCTGGAGGAGCAGAGCGGCGCGATCGATCTCGTCGTCTCCGACGTGGTGATGCCGGAGATGGACGGCCCGACGCTGCTGAAGGCGATGCGCGAGAAGAACCCCGACATCAAGTTCATCTTCGTCTCCGGCTACGCCGAGGATGCGTTCGAGAAGAGCCTGCCCGAAGGCCAGCAGTTCGACTTCCTGCCAAAGCCGTTCACGCTCAGCCAACTCGTGGCGGCGGTGAAGGAGACGATGACGAAGCAGGGGTGAGGGCTGCGCGTGGGATGCACACACCGCGCGGCAATCTCCGCTGTCGTCCTGGCGAACGCCAGGACCCATACCGCGTGATCCATCGATTGCGCGCGCTGCCAATCCCGAACGACCAGTCTTCGCCAAACCGCCTCTTGGGGTAATGGGTCCTGGCCTTCGCCAGGACGGCATTACGCGCAATTGTCCCAACACCGTCATTGCGAGCCAACGAGTCCGCGCAAAGCGCGGCCCGGTGACAGGCTCCGCGAAGCAATCCAGACTGTCTCCGCGGAACCAGACCGGATTGCTTTGACCCAAGGGTTCAATGACGAGGAGAAAGCGGAATTCTGGCCCTAAAAGCCACCGGTACCCGGCGACCATGGCCCCCCGCGCGCGCCCGGCCAAACCCCCGCCAAATATGGGCTTTTGCCACATCCCCGCGACTGAGGGCCGCAGCTACAAGTTCCGAAACCGGCTTCACTTTTCGCGCCGGCTGCCCATCTTAGGGACACGTCCCCATGCCGGGGATTTGGGAAACGAACATGAATTTCTCGCAACGCTCCCGCAGTCTCTTCAAGACGATCGCCGTCGTGCTGGCGCTTGCGCTGCCGACAGCGCTGGCGATCTCGTCCGCCGACGCGCGCGTTGGTGGCGGCATGTCGTCGGGTTCGCGCGGCTCGCGAACCTATTCGGCGCCGCCGTCGACCACGACCGCGCCGGGCTCGGCCTCGCAGTTCAACCGCACCTACACCCAGCCGGGTGCAGGCATGAATTCGGCCGCGCCCGCGCGCGGCGGCCTGTTCGGCCGTGCCGGCGGCTTCATGGGCGGCCTTGCGGCCGGCTTCCTCGGCGCAGGCCTGCTCGGCATGCTGTTCGGCGGCGGCCTGTTCGGCGGCCTCGGCGGCCTGTCGTCGATCATTGGCCTGATCATTCAGATCGCGCTCGTGGTGCTCGTGGTTCGGCTGGCGATGTCATGGTGGCAGCGCCGCCACACGCCGCAGGCGGCTTACGCCAATGCTGATGCTGGTGCCGGTCCGGGACCGCAGACGAACTATCGCAGCGGTCTCGGCGGTGGTGGCTTCGGCTTCGGCGCCAACAACGCGCCGCTCGAAATCAAGCCGGACGACTATGAGGCGTTCGAGCGCCTGCTCGGCGAGATCCAGTCCGCTTGGTCGAACGAGGACGTGGCAAAGCTGCACACGCTCGCGACGCCGGAGATGGTCTCCTATTTCGAGAAGGACCTTGGCGAGAATCGCGCGCGCAACGTCGTCAACAAGACTTCCAACGTGAAACTGTTGCAGGGCGACCTGGCGGAAGCCTGGCGCGAAGGCGAGACGGACTACGCGACGGTGGCGCTGCGCTTCGCCCTCACCGACAAAACGGTCGACCGCAACACCGGCGCGCTCGTCGCCGGCAGCGAGCAGCCGGGCGAAGTCACTGAAGTCTGGACTTTCGCACGCCGGCCGGGCAGCGGCTGGGAATTGTCGGCGATCCAGCAGACCAACTGATCGCGAGCGAATTGAACAATAAGGGCGTCGTGCCTCTGGCACGGCGCCTTTTTCTTTGAGCCGCATATGTCCTGATACGGCCGACCATTTGGGCGAAGCACTTAATTGCTTGTTGCCCATGCAGAGCTCCCGCAATTTCGCGCCTGCCGGTTGGAGAAGGAGATATTCGGTGACTCAGTCTGTCGCGCGCTGCAGGACCAATCACGAAACCATCGCCAGGAATTCGTCCTCGGCGCTGGAGGCGATCGAGACGGCGTATGACCGGATCGAGGCCGAGCGCGACCGCAATTGCTGGATCTATCTCCGCCCGCGGGAGGAGGCGCTGGAAGAATGCCGCAAGCTGGTGGCACGCGCGCGGACGGGCGAAAATCTTCCGCTGCTCGGCATTCCCTTCGGTGTGAAGGACAATATCGATGTCGAGGGAATGCCGACCACGGCCGCATGCCCGGCGTTCAGCTACACGCCCTGGCATTCCGCGCACAGCGTCGAACGCCTCACCGCGGCCGGCGCAATTTGCCTCGGAAAGACCAATCTCGATCAGTTCGCCACAGGCCTGTCTGGCGCGCGTTCGCCCTATGGCCCCTGCGCGTCGGTTGCCGATGCGCGCTATGTTTCGGGCGGCTCCAGTTCCGGGTCCGCGGTCGCCGTGGCGGCCGGGCACGTCGCGTTCGCGCTCGGCACCGATACCGGCGGGTCCGGCCGCATACCTGCCGGCTTCAACAACATCGTCGGAATCAAGCCGACCGTTGGGCTGGTGTCATCGCGCGGGCTGGTGCCGAATTGCCCGACGATCGATTGCGTTTCGGTGTTCTGCAATACCGTCAGCGACGGCGAGGCGATCATCGACATCATCGAAGGGTTCGATTTCGAAGATCCCTACAGCCGCTTGCCCAGGGCCGTTTCTTTCGCCATAGGGACGGCGCCATCGTTCCGGTTCGGCCGCATCGCGTCCGCCGATCTCGAATGCTTCGGCATGCCGGAATGCGGCGAACTCTATGAGCGCGCCTGCGAGCGTTTCACACAGATCGGAGGGACGGCGATCGAGGTGGACTTCGCCCCGTTCCGCCAGGCCGGGGAGTTGATGTTCAGCGGACCCTGGGTCGCGGAGCGGCACTCGGCCATCGCTTCGCTGATGGACATCGATTCCGGCTCCCTGCTCGATGTCACGAGGACCGTGCTGGGCTCAGCCGCCGGCTATTCAGCGATCGACACGTTTGGTGCCATTCACCGGTTGCACCGACTTCGCCGCGACGCCGAGGCGATCTTTGCTGGTGTCGATGCGCTGGTGGTCCCGACCGCACCGCGGCCGTTCACGCTGGAGGAGATGGATCGCGATCCGATCACCCTCAACAATCGCCTCGGCTACTACTCGTACTTTGCCAATCTGCTCGATCTCTGCGGCGTGGCGGTTCCGAATGCGACATTGCCGAACGGCATGCCCATGGGCGTGACCCTGCTGGCGCCGGCGTGGCATGATCGCGCGCTGATCGGACTGGCGCGGCGGTTCGAGGCCAGCGCAGGCCAAGCGGCGTTCGAATTGAAGTCTGGCGGCTGAAGGCCGGATATTATTCCATCTCCTGCCCGAGCGTCGAAAGATCCAGGATCGAAATCACGGATCTGTCGTACCTGATCACGCCTTCCTCCTGGAGCCGTGCGAGTTGTACGGTCACCCATTGGCGGGTGGATCCGATGAGATTGGCGAGATCGCCGTGGGTAAACGGCATCCCGACGACAATCTCGCCGCCGCGCTTCACGCCGTAGACGTGCGACAGGAAGATCAGCAGGCTGTGCAGCCGCTCGGTCACCGAGCGCGTCCCGAGCATCTGGGCCATCGCCGAATAGCATCGCGCCTTGAATGCCAGGGCATCCAGCAGGGCGACGGCGATCGCCGGCGATTCCAGCGCAAGCCGCCGCAGCGCCGGTCCGGGCATGAACGTCAACCGGCTGCGTTCGGCCGCAACCGATGTCCACATGTGCGGGCCCGTTCCGAATATGTCGGGGCCGCCGACGAAGTTGCCGGGAAACCAGTAGGCGAGCGTGACCTCGCGCCCCGACGGCGCCGCATAGTAGCTGCGGATGCGTCCCTCGCTGATCAGGTAGATCCCGGCCTGTGTGTCGCCCTGAGACCAAACCAGTTGGCCGGCTTCCAGGGCCTTCTCGCGTCCGATCGCACGCAACCGATTGCAGTCAGCCCGGTTGAGACCGTCCAGCAAGCCGGGCAGCGGCCTGACGAGATTGTCCGACTCGGCCAGCATCACGCCTGCCGCTATCGCGCTATTCGCCCTGTGCATCGCCGGCTCCACCGTGAGACCCGGCATCGATTATTCAAGAACCATGCCAGCGCGCTGCGGGCCTTCTCGATGTCCGAGTTCCGGGCGATCAGCTCGCGTCCGACTGATTGAACGCCCGCAGCCCTTCCGCGCGGATCACGTCGAGACAATCCTTCTTGAGGGAGAGATAGATCGGCTCGACCATGACAGAACTCGACCGCGGGCGCGTCAGCTTGACCGCGACTTCGCGCAGGATGCGGCCGGGGCCCGCGCTCATGATGAGGACGCGGTCGGCCAGCACGATGGCTTCATCGATGTCGTGCGTGACGAACACGATCGTCGCCTTGATCCGGTCGCGCAGCTCCAGCAGATTGTCTTGCATCACCGCCCGAGTCTGCGCGTCGAGGGCCCCGAAGGGCTCGTCCATCAGCAGCACGCGGGGCTGATTGGCCAACGCTCGCGCGATCGCCACGCGCTGTTGCATGCCGCCCGACAGCGTGTTCGGATAGGCGTCGGCGAAACGCTTGAGACCGACCATCGCGATCAGATCGTCGGCGATGGCATTCGCTTCCGTCCTGGACTTCCCGAGCATCCTGGGGCCGTGGGCGATGTTCCTGCGGACAGACTTCCATGGGAAAAGATGCGGCTGCTGGAACACCATGCCGACATCGGGGCGCGGGCTGTAGACACGCGAGCCCTCTACCAGGATGTCGCCTTCAAACGGCACTTCCAGTCCGGCGATGGTATTGAGCACCGTCGACTTGCCGCAGCCAGAGGGCCCGACGATGCAAACGAACTCGCCAGGCGCCACGTCAAAGGAAACGCGATCCACCGCGATGGTCTGCCCGCGATTGGTGTCAAAAACGATGCTCAGGTTTGAGACTTGAATGGTCGGTTGTTTCCGCGCCGATTCGACGGAGGCTGGCGAGCTCGCCAGAGCCAGTTTCATGATTGATCGAGGTCCCGACATCAACGCCACCAGACAGTACGTTCCGCAAGAGCCGAAAACAGCCGGTCTGCAATGAACGAAATCAACCCGAGCGCTGCGAGCCCGCCCATGACCTGGCCCGTTTGCAAATTCTGCTGCGCAATCTCGATCCTGTAGACGATGCCGGCGAAAGCGCCTGCAAGTTCGGCCGCGACAAGTGTGTAAAAGGAGATGCTGACGGCGGTGCGCAATCCGACCACGATGTAGGGAAGCGCGCCCAGCAGCACGATCTCCAGGAGCATCTGCCGCCGGGGCGTGCCGAGCATCAACGCCGCCCGAATCAGGCCGCGGTCGACCTTCTGCACGCCGATGTGGGTCGAAAGCCAAACCGTGAAGAACACGCCCCATACGACGAGGAACAGCTTTCCCGCCTCCGACAGGCCGAACCAGAGGATGACGATCGGCACGAAAGCAATCGGCGGAATTGGCCGGAGGATATGGAATAGCGGGGACAGCAGGCTCGACATAACAGGGAATTGGCCGGTGAGGATACCGAGCAGGATGCCGAGCACGCCGCCTACGATGAATCCCGTGGTGACGCGAAAGAGGCTGGCCAGCAGATCGCCAAGGAACTGTCCGCTTCGTATCCACTCAAGGACCGCCGCAGCAACCACCGTCGGAGGCGGAAACAGCACCATGTTGACGGCCCCGGAACGGGAGACCAGCTCCCAGAGGCCGACGAACAGGGGAAGCGAAAGCGCCCCGACCAGAATATTGAGGCGGCGAAGACGGGCTGAATCCGGCCGCCGATCGCGACCGCCGGTGCGGAGAGCAATCTCCTGTCGTGCTGAAGTGCCGTCCTGCATGGCCGTGCGGGTGCCTATTTCCACGAGAGGGTGACGCGTGCGGGGTCGACCTTCTTCAGCGGCTCGGCGACGACGACCTTGCTGAAGTCGGGCATCGCCGCGCCCGGAGGATGGTTGCCGCTCTCGAGGCGCCATGCGGAATGGGTCTTGAGAATCTCGATCAGCCGGTCATCGAGACGCACCCGGTAGACATAGTCGGCCCAGATGGGAGCGAGGTCGTCCCGCTTCATGCCGACCGCGTCCGCCACGACCGTGATCGCTTCATCCTGGTGTGCCTTCATCCAGACCTCGGCGTCGATCAGTGCGGCGATGAACTTCTCGACCACCGCAGGGTTGGCATCCAGATAGGTCCTCATGACGACGATGTTGAACGTTTCCGAGTAAGTGCCCGTTGTATCGAGCTCAGCGACGGCTTCGCCCAGGGCCTTCTTCGCGTTGGCGATGTGGGGTTCCCAAGTGTCGATTGCGTCGATGCTTCCGGCTGCAAGTGCCGGCAGCATCTCCTGCGGCCGCAGGTTGACGAGGGTGACATCCTTGGGAGTCAATCCCGCCGACTTCAGCAAAGTCGCCGTGTAGACCTCGCTGCCGGTGCCGGCCGTGAATCCGATTCGCTTGCCGCGAAGATCTGCCTTGGTCTTGACGCCGGCCTTGGCCGCGACGACCGTCTTGAGGTCGGAATATTCCATGCCGGCGACGAAGGCGATGGGCTGGTTTGCCATCGCTGAAGCTGTGACCGGCGCCTCCGCCGTCGTCGCGATGTCGGCGCCGCCCCCGATCACGGTGTCCAGGCACTGCTTGCCGGACGTGAAGTTCGAGACCGTGATGTCCAGTCCGTTCTTTTCGAAAATCCCCTTCGATTTGGCGACGATCGCAAGGCCGGAGATCGGTCCGAGGTTTTGCGCAAGCCGGGCCTTGAGCAATTCCGCGGCCGAGGCGCGGCCCGGACCGATGGCAAGGCAGCAAAGCGCGGCATAGCCGGCAATTGCCGCAATTGGGCGGACGGTGTTCCAGTGCATGACGATCTCCCCTCGCGCCGCGCCCGGCGGCAGCCCCGATGTGATCGCGGATGCCGCCCTGAACGGCTCCGCAACGGCCTCCCGCGTCCTCCCCTGGGCGATCGCTTGAGGATCGGCCCGTGCTGGCATGCTCACCCGGCGCTACGGTCCCGGGAAGCAATTAATCGACACGGCCCTCGGGGCGACCGGTCGCGCGCCGCCGCTCGAGGTGACGCGCGTGTGGCGGATGGCCGCTGGAATGCCGGAATAATGTCCGTCGCGACGGGTTCATGTCAGAGGATCAAAGACGGGCCTGCCAGGCGCAATCGCAGGACCAATCGGGAGGATAGGATGAGCATTATTGCCAGAGTCATCGTGCCAGCAGGCGTTGCGCTCGCGGTCTTCGCAAGTCCATCGGTGCGGGCGCAGTCAGCCGACATGACCTTCTTCGTGACCTCGAGCGGGCCGGGCAAGGGTGCCGATCTTGGCGGTCTCGACGGTGCCGACGCCCACTGCCAGAAGCTCGCGCAATCGGCCGGTGCCGGCGCCAAAACCTGGCGCGCCTATCTCTCGACCCAGGCCGCCGACGGCAAGCCGGCCGTCAACGCGCGCGACCGCATCGGCAAGGGGCCGTGGCAGAATGCGAAGGGCGCGGTCATCGCCAAGGACGTTGCCGACCTGCATGGCCCCGCCAACAACCTGACAAAGCAGACGGCGCTCAGCGAGAAGGGTGAGGTCAACAACGGGGCCGGCGATACGCCGAACCGCCACGACATCCTCACGGGGACGCAACCCGACGGCACCGCATTTGCCGCCGGCGACGACAAGACCTGCAAGAACTGGTCGTCGAGCACGCAAGGTGCTGCGGTGGTCGGCCATGCCGACCGGCGGGGCCTGCGCGACGACGAGCCGTCGAAATCGTGGAACAGCTCGCACCCCTCGCGCGGTCCCGATGGCGGCTGCTCGCAGGCCGACTTGAAGAGTACGGGTGGCGACGGGCTGCTGTATTGCTTCGCGGCGAATTGAGGCGCGGAACACCGTCCACCGTCATGGAGTTCGTGGTTGCGTGCTACACTTGCCGCAACGCAATCACGGACTGTTTCCATGAAATACGAACTCTACTACTGGCCCGAGATTCAGGGCCGTGGCGAATATGTGCGGTTGGCGCTGGAGGAGGCGGGTGCGGCTTACGTCGACGTCGCGCGCGGCCCGCGCGGCACGGCTGCGATGATGAAGATGATGGACGCGCATGAGGGCACGCCGCCGTTCGCGCCGCCGTTCCTGAAAGCCGGCAAGCTCGTCATCGGCCAGACCGCCAACATCCTGCTCTATCTCGGCGCCCGCCACGCCCTTGCGCCGAAGACGGAGGCGGGCCGGCTCTGGGTGCACCAGCTCCAGCTCACCATCACCGACTTTGTGGTCGAGGTCCACGACACCCATCATCCACTTGGGCCCTCGCTCTATTACGAGGACGCGCGGCCCGCGGCGAAGAAGCGCACGGCCGAGTTCTGGAGCGAGCGCGTGCCGAAATATCTCGGCTACTTCGAACAGATGCTCGCCGGCAATGGCGGCACTTGCGTCACCGGCCGCCGGCTGACCTATGTCGATCTCTCGCTGTTCCAGATCGTCGCCGGGCTGCGCTACGCGTTCCCCAGGCGCATGAAGGCGTTCGAGGCGGACATCCCGGGCCTCGTCGGCCTGCACGACCGCGTTGCCGCGCGGCCGAACATCAAGGCCTATCTTGCGAGCGAGCGCCGCATTGCCTTCAACGAGCAGGGCATCTTCCGCCGCTACAAGGAACTCGATGATTAGCCGGCCCAGAGGGAGTCCGGCGGCAGCCCCCGTTCCGGACCGGCCGTTTCGGGCGATGCTCGCTCACCACACGCCGGACACGCGAAAAACCCGATCAACCGGATCGGGCGCTTCACTGGGATAAAGGCCGATCAGGCGAGCTGATCGATCCGCGTGCCCTGGCCCGGCGGCAGCGGCACCGGCGGCTGCGGCTTGTAGGTCGGGTCGGCGTCTTTGGTCTTGGCCTGATCGTCCTGCTGCTTGGTCGTGTCGTAGCTCGGGACCACGATCGCGATCGGCGGCGGCGCAACGGTAGAAACGCTCATCCACAAATCCTCACACATGGAAACAATTGAGCTTGCCCTGCGAGGAGCGAAATTTCCTTCAAGCCAATCGTTAAAATGCGAGGGATCCGGTGCGGTGCGCTGCGCTCTTTTGTGCCTCGTCGCGCGATGTCCGAGAGACGACGCGATCGCTCCTCGTCATTGCGAGCGCAGCGAAGCAATCCAGGCTGTCTCCGCGGAGGGATTCTGGATTGCTTCGCTGCGCTCGCAATGACGGCGTGTGTGGCGGGCGACGTTACGACGCGCGTAGGGCGCGCCTGCGGTACGACGCCTCTACTCGTCCTTCGGCCGCGTGATCGCGATCGAGGCTTCCGTCTTGCTGCGCGAGCAATCCATGTTGAGGCGCTTGAAGCGCATCGACACCTTGTCGCCGCGGAGCAGGCCCATGCGCTTCAGGCAGCGCGTCGCGCCTTTCGCGGTGTCGTCCTTCGGCACCGTGAAGATGATCGCGGCCGCGGACGCGACGAGGTCATAGAACTGCGGCGTCGGCTTGCGGTCGCCCTTGGCATAGAGCTCGTTGGAATAGTTCTGTCCCTGCGCCCGGCAGCCGAGCGAGAGCTCCTTCGCCGCCGGGTGGGTGAGGTAGATGATGTTGGCAGCCTTGAAGTTGACCTTCAGCCTGTCGACCCCGCTCGCGAGCTGCTTTGCGATGTCGTCGCACTGGTCCGCGCGGGCAGGCGAGGCGAGGGTCACAAGTCCGGTGATGGCGGCGGCGACCAGGATCGCGCCGCGGAAGTTCGGTTTGAAAATCATGATGAAAAGCCCCTTAGGGCGCGCATTCAACCTTCGTCGCGCGCCGAGCGCAAGGGGTGGACGCAAGGCCTGCCGGGCACGATCATCACCCCCTGCGTCCGGCCGAGGGTGACCGGAAAAGGGCCGTCATGACGTCGAATCGGGATGCCCCGACCGCGCCGGAACGCCTTCCCTTTACGGCAAAAAAGCTTAGAACGCTTCTATGCTAGGGGCCCGCGCGAGGGCTCCAAAACCCCGAGATTCGCTCCATGAACGCTCCCACCGCCTTCCCCGACCCCGCAAAGCCCGTTCCGCCCTACAAGCACACCCCGCTGTTCCCGCTGGGCAAGGACGAGACGCCCTATAAGAAGATTTCGTCCGAGGGCGTCAGGGTCGAGAAGGTCCTTGGGAAGGACATGCTGGTGGTGTCGCGCGAGGCGCTGCGGGCGCTGTCGGAGGCGGCTTTCGGCGACATCAACCATTACCTGCGGCCCGGCCACCTGAAGCAGCTGCGCGCGATCCTGGAGGACGGCGAGGCGAGCCCCAACGACAAGTTCGTCGCGCTCGACTTCCTGAAGAACGCCAACATCGCCGCCGGCGGCGTGCTGCCGATGTGCCAGGACACCGGCACCGCGATCATCATGGGCAAGAAGGGCTGCAACGTCATCACCGACGGTGACGACGAGGCGGCGCTGTCGGAAGGCGCGCGCGATGCTTACCTGCGCCGCAATTTGCGCTACTCGCAGGTCGCGCCCTTGTCGATGTACGAGGAGAAGAACACCGCCAACAACATGCCGGCGCAGTGCGAGATCTACGCCGAGGGCGACGACGCCTACAAGTTCATGTTCATGGCGAAGGGCGGCGGCAGCGCCAACAAGAGCTTCCTGTTTCAGGCGACGCCCTCGGTGCTGACCAAGGACCGGCTGCTCGCCTTCCTGAAGGAGAAGATCCTCACCCTCGGCACCGCGGCGTGCCCGCCCTATCACCTCGCCATCGTGATCGGCGGCACCTCGGCCGAGCTCTGCATGAAGACGGTGAAGCTCGCCTCCGCCCGCTATCTCGACGCGCTGCCGACCCACGGGTCGCCCGACGGCAACGCCTTCCGCGACGTCGAGATGGAGAAGGAAATCCACAAGATGACGCAGTCGCTCGGCGTCGGCGCGCAGTTCGGCGGCAAATATTTCTGCCACGACGTGCGCGTGATCCGCATGCCGCGCCACGGCGCCTCGCTGCCGATCGGTCTTGGCGTGTCCTGCTCGGCCGACCGCCAGGTGCTCGGCAAGATCACAAAGGACGGCATCTATCTCGAGGAGCTCGAGCACAACCCGGCGCAGTATCTGCCGCAGGTCGAGCAGTCGCTCGGCGGCGAGGTCGTCAAGATCGACCTCAACCAGCCGATGAAGGACATCCTGGCGACGTTCTCGAAATACCCGATCAAGACCCGGGTCTCGATGACCGGCACCATGATCGTCGCGCGCGATAGCGCCCATGCCAAGCTGCGCGAGCGACTGGAGAAGGGCGAGCCGCTGCCGGATTATTTCAAGAACCATCCGGTCTACTACGCCGGCCCCGCCAAGACGCCGGAAGGCTACGCCTCCGGGGCGTTCGGTCCGACCACCGCGGGCCGCATGGATTCGTTTGTGGACCAGTTCCAGGCCGCCGGCGGCTCGATGGTGATGGTGGCCAAGGGCAACCGCGCGCCGGCCGTGCGCGAGGCCTGCAAGAAGTATGGCGGCTTCTATCTCGGCTCGATCGGCGGCGCCGCGGCGAACCTCGCCGAGCACTGCATCAAGAAGGTCGAGGTGCTCGAATATCCCGAGCTCGGCATGGAAGCGATCTGGCGCATCGAAGTCGTCGACTTCCCGGCGTTCATCATCGTCGACGACAAGGGCAACGACTTCTTCAAGGAGTTGAATTTGGGTTAGCTCTTCACCTCTCCCCGCTTGCGGGGAGAGGTCGGACTTTGCGCATTGCGCAAAGTCCGGGTGAGGGGGACTCTCCGCGAGTCCGACTCTCGCCGTCCTTGTGGAGACTCCCCCTCACCCCGACCCTCTCCCCGCAAGCGGGGCGAGGGAGAAGAGTTCAACTGCAATTCGTGACCTGGTTGGAGCAGAGCGCGCGCCACCAGCCGCGGACGCCGTCGTGGCTCTCGACGAGGCCCCAGAGGCCGCTGCAGGCAAAGATGCGCTTCGGCCCGCCGTCGCCGTCGATCGGGCCGCCAAGCTCGCGCTGGGCCGGCATCCATTTGGCATCGACGAATGGCGCCTGGAACAGCCCGCCCGCGCGTGTGTAGCCATTGGCGTAATTCGCGCCGACCTTGTTGGAGGCGACCCAGCCGCGTCCGGCATAGGGCTTTGGCGCGCTGCGCGGATATTTCTTGTCGTCCTCGTAGTCCTTGCCCGGCGGCTTGGCGCCTTCGATCAGAAACCAGCCGTCCTTGAAGCCGATGATGCGGAATTCGGTGAGCCAGCCGCCCTCGGGCGTGTTCTCGGCGCCGCCAAGCTTCAGACGGTAGGGCGGCGGCAGCGTGCCGAGCACGCGTGCCTTCACTGACGGCTCGGCGCGCACGTTGAGACCGCTCGGATCCTTGTCGATCGACCAGGCGCCGAGATCGCAGGGCTCGGTGCCGTCAGGCAGCGTTGCGCGCTTGGCGAGATCGGCGTGCAGCTTTGCGAAATCAGTGTCGTCGTTGTCAGGATCCGGCCCGGCGCGCGGCTTCAGCTCGGCTGAGACGGCGCGCGTCGCATCCGGCGTCAGCGTGACCACGAGCGCCTGGCGCGCGGCGAACACGCTTGCGGGCGTCTTCGGATCATTCGACGTCGCCGGATAAACGGCGAGATAACCGGTCGATCCTTCGGTCCGGTAGGCCGTGCCGGCGACATAGCCCGCCGGCACCATGGCGAGCGCGCTTGCGCGCCACGCCGGTTCGGTGTCATCCGCGCGCGCCGCTTGTGTCGCGATGCACAGGATTGATGCCGCGATGAGACGGAGTACGCGCACGGTTCGCAACGCGGCCTTACGCCCGCACGCCCGTGAACGGAAAACTGCCCATCGGGCCGATGCCCATCTCGCCGCTCATGCTGTCGCCGGACACCGTTCCGATGAACTCGAGCGTCAACGGCATCGGATTGGTGATCGAGACTTTCCAGTTGACGGCGTCGCCGCTGACGGTGCCGTCGAAGATCTCGGCGGTATTTCCTTCCGCGCCTTGCGTGCCCGTGAGCGCGCCGCCGGCGGCCTTCAGGCTCAGCGTCGCGTTGCGCTCGCCCATCGGCGTCGTCATGGTCAGATTCCAGTTGCCGTCTACGGCCATTCCCGTCTCCCGAACAAATCCCGGCGGGCCGCGACGATCCGCGGCCAGTCCTGAGCGAGCCTATAACCCAACTCGGCGCGCCTGCCTAACGCTGCATTGGAGGCATAGCGCATGATCCGGAAAAGTGTGTAGCGGTTTTCCGATAAGGATCATGCTCAAACAACAACCTGAAGCGCAATTGCATCGCGCTTCAGGCGCGGGCGGCGGCGCGCCGGCGGCTGGTGACGATGAGCCGCAGAACGACATACTGCACGGCAAAGGCGAGGATCTTGGCGCCGCCCGCGACCACCGTGATGTAGAACGCCCACAGCTTCAGATCGCCTGTGGAGGCGACCGCGATCATGCCGGCACCGATCACGAACATCAGCACCGCCCAGGCATAGCCCGCAGCGGTGACATATTCCGGAACGGTCTCGGCGACGATCGGCGGCATGTAGCGCAGCATCCAGCCGCGCTTGAGCATGATGGCGCCGATCGCGAAATGCGCGATCGAGGGCTTTGCCAGCATGAAGCGGGGATCATTGGTCAGCAGCGTGACGGTGCCCAGCACGATGACGAGCGCGAGGCTCGCATAGGTCATGTAGTTGAGCTGCTGCCCCTTGACGCGGGCGTAGATCACCTGCGCGATCGCACCGGCAATCGCCACCGACGTTGCCAGGACGACGTTGTCGGTGATGAGATAGACGACCAGGAAGACGATGGCGGAGAGGAAGTCGGAGGCGAGGCGGGCGAATACGTCCTTCATCGTCGATCCTGTTCAGCGAGCGTTGGGAAGTGCGGCGGCCGCCGTACCGTACTTGATCTGGCGATACTCGGGATACCATTTTGTGAAGTAGATCGCGCTGTTGCGGGCGGCGAAGGCGACCGCAAGGCTCGACCAGAGGGGAAGGCCGGGGACGTAGAGCAGCACGAGATTGGCGGCCGCCATCAGCAGCGCGGCCGCGGTCCATGCGCCGGTGATGACGTAATTGGCATAGAGAAAGCCGGGCATCGCCGCGGTCTCGGCCGGGACCGATTCAACCGCATATTGCAGCGTGAAGGGACGGCGGAGCAGCATCGAGCCGAGCGAGATGACGAAGATGCCGACATCGACCGACAGCTTGACGCCGAGCGTGCCCAGCGTGGGGTCGCGCAGCGCGAGGTAGAGGCCGATTGCCGCGAACACGATCGCCGAGCCCGCAGCCAGGATCTTCACCGACCGGCCCTGCGCGACATCGATCGCGATGGTGGCGAGGCAGATCGCGGAAGCCGCGAACACGCTGACCGTGGTCGACGTCACCAGCATCAGGAACGTGAAGGCGCCGTAGGGCGCGAGGATCAGGAAAATCGTCATGGACCGCCTCGGTCAGGCTAATCTTTACACTGGAAAGATTTCTACTTCGGGGGTCGGTGCCGGTCAAGCAAAATCTTTACAGTGTCAAAATGACGTATGCGACCTCCAAAAGGTGAAGGCCTGCAACGACTTGGTCAGATGCCTCCTCGGCCAATTCCGCCCAAGGCAGGCGTGACAGGATCGGCAGCGCGGAGGCGATCACAAGGCCGAGGCAGAGCAGGATGCCGCCGTTGAAGACGGTATGGCGGCTCCGCCGCAGCCGGATCGTCTGGACTGCGAGCGCGGCGCAGGCCAGGGCGAGGACGGCGAGGCACTCTCCGGTGATCGAGGGTATGTCCATGGAAAACTCCTCTTTCGTCATTCCGGGGCGCACGTCAGCGCGAGCTACGATGCGCAATTGCGCATCTGAGAATCTATCGGGCAGCAACACGTGGAGCGAAATGGATTCCGGGTTCGCGCTAAGTGGCGCGCCCCGGAATGACGAGAGCTACGCCGCTCCCACCCAGTTGCCGTGAAAGCCGTCCGGCACGCGGTGGCCGAGCTGCACCAGTGCGGCGGGGCCTGCCTCGATGTCGGTGGCATTGAACACGGCGAGGTCGCTGCGGTTCTCGCGCGCGCGCCAGACCACGGCGAGCAGCCAGCCGTCACCTTCGGCTGCATCGCTCGATCGCTCGACGAAGACCGGCTCGGAGATGGTGTCGCCGGCGGGTAGCAGATAATGGCCGAGCCGCTTGCCGTTGCCGTCGACATGGACGATGCCGGAGAGTGCGCCGAACATCGGCAGTCTTGGATTGGCGCAGGCGTACCAGCCGTGACGGCTCTTCAGCCCGGCGCGACGATCGTCGATGCGCGGGAATTCGCCGGTGAGATCGTCCAGGTACGTCTGCTGGAAACGATCGGTGTTGCCTGAGAGATCGAACGTCCAGCGGCAATGGCGGGCGCGCGATTTCTCCGGATCGGTCGGCCGGCCGTCGGGATGCGGAAACAGCGGCGCCTCCTCGAACTGCATGACGTCGGCGATGATGCGGTTATCGTCCTCCCACGCGTTCATGACGTGGAAGACGTAGCAGGCCTCAGCACGGAACCAGACGATGTCTTTCGCCGTGCCACTGCGCTTCATCACGCCGACATAGGCGCCCTTGTCCGGCTCCCAGGCATAGGGCGGCCGTCCGCTCATCGCGCGCTCCATGCTGCCGGTGATGGGAAGGATCGGAAACAGCACATGGTTCGCGGTGACGATGAAGTCGTGCACCATGCTGGCATAGGGCGCCTCGAAACGTTCGAAGCGGGTCGCCTTGCCGGATGCATCGATCGATCCGAAGGAGAGGGCAGGCGTCAGCGGCCCCGCGGCGTTGTAGCCGAAGAACAGCATCTCGCCGGTGACGGGATCGACCTTGGGATGCGCGGTAAAGCTGCCGGCGACGCGGCCCTGATAGTTGTGATAGCCGCGCGTGGCCAGCGTGCCCGGCTCGATCTCGGTCGGCAGATGCGCTTCTTCCAGCGCCAGCAGCTTGCCGGCGTGGAAGATGATGTTGGTGTTGGCGACGCCGCCGTCGGTGAGATCAGCCGGGGCATCCGGCAGCTTGCGGCCGAAGCCGCCGAACAGGGCGCGGCCGGCGTCGTGCTCGGCGAGCCATTTCGGCGTGCGAACCCAGCGGTTGCGGTAGCTGGCGCGGCCATTCTCGAGGTGAAAGGCGTGCAGCATGCCGTCGCCGACGAACCAGTGCGCGCCGGGCGCATCGAACTGCGGGTTGGGGCCGTTGCGATAGAGCGTGCCATTCAGCTCGCGCGGCAATTCGCCGACGATCTTGAGGAAGGGCGCGTCGGCCTCGAACGGAATCGGCCTGAGATTGTTGCGGCGCTCGGTGATGGCGTCCTGCTGCACGGCGTATCCCTTCCTTTATCTTTACATCGTAAAGATCAGATAGAGCCGATCGTCGCGCCGGTCAAGCGAAATCTTTACACTGTCAATATTGCGTCATATAGGTTGGCTCATGGGCAAGAGCGATCCGAAGAGCGAAACCAGGTCCGAAGCGGCGCGCATCGTGCGCGCGCCGAGGAAGACATCGTCGGCAACGAGCGGGCGTCCTGCACGCCGTCCGGCCAATGCGAAGACGGAGACGCCGTATCATCACGGCGCGCTGCGCGAAGCGCTGCTCCAGGCCGCCGAACGGGTGCTGGAGCGCGATGGGCTTGCCGGCCTGACATTGCGCGCGGTGGCGCGCGAGGCGGGCGTTTCGCATGCCGCGCCGACCCATCATTTCGGCGATCTCACCGGCCTTCTCAGCGAGCTTGCGGCGGTCGGCTTCCGCCAGTTCAACGCGGCGATGGCGTCAGCCTGCGACACCGCCACCACGCCGCTCGCGCGGGCATTGGCGCGGCCGAAAGCCTATGTGGCCTATGCGCAGGCCCATCCCGGCATGTACGGCATCATGTTCCGCACCGAGCGGCTCGACTATTCCCGGCCCTCGCTGCACGAGGCGGCCGAGGCTTCCTTCGCCGGGCTTGCCAATGCCATCGGCGCGATGCGGCAGGAGCAGATCAGCGGCGACGCCCTGACGCTCGACCAGGGCGCCGCGATCGCGCGGGCCTGGTCAATGGTGCACGGCTTCACCACACTGCTGCTCGACGGGCGGCTCTCGGACATCCTCGAGCGGCTGCCCGAGGGCACGACGACCGAGCGGCTGCTCGAGGCGATGCTGACGGCGCCGATTACGGCGAAGCTGCCGGCATAGTGCCTTCGATCGGGCGCAGCACCTAGCGCATCGTCGCGAGTTCGACGGCGCGGCTGCGCGAGCCGATGATCTTCACCTCGTCCTTGTCGCAGGTGAAGCTGCGGGCAAAGTCATCCGCGGCTTTGCGCGCAAGTTCATTGGCGGTGGGGTTGGCGATCGCGTCGACATAGGCGACATGGCAGACCGGGCCCGGCGGCAGCCGCGTCACAACCAGCATGGCCTTGGTGTTCGGCCGTCCCTGCTTGTCGGGATCGCTACCGTCGGCGATGTGCCAGCGCTGGATGATCGCAAACGGTTTTGCGCCGGCGGCGCGCCATTCGACGGTGGTCTCGGATGAATTGAACGGCGCGAACCAGATCTTGGCCGCCGGTTCCTCGGCCGCTTCCCTGCGATTGCGCCCGACCGAGACGATCTCGCGAAGATCGTCCTCGGCGATCAGCACCATCAGGCCGTCTTTGCCGGGACAGATGCGCGTCGTGCTGCCGTCGAGCGCGCTGGGCTTTCCGACCTGGCGGCAGTCCTTGGGCGCCGTCGACGTGTAGGTGCTGCCCACGGATTGGGCGTTCGCGCCACCGAGGACGGCGCACATCAGCAACATGGCCAGGCACGTTGTGGTGATGCGGGTCGTCATGAGGCCTTGATGCATCGGGAACTCCGTACCATCAGACGTCTTGATTGTGGGCAAGGTTCAAACAGGCGCAGCGAAGACCTGACAGCGGCGCGGAATCGTTCTAGAAGAGCGGCTTCGCTTGGGCCCGTCCGGCCTCGTTCGCGTCCTCGTTCTCCAGATCATGCCAGCCACATCGTCGAACAAACCTTATCGCGTCGCCCGCTCCAAGACCGGGCTTGGCCTCTTCGCCACCAAACCGATCAAGAAGGGAACCCGGATCATCCGTTATTTCGGACCGATCCTGGACTCCCGGATTCCTGCGCACGACGAGATCGAGAACAAATATCTGTTCGAGCTCAACGGCCGCTGGACCATCGACGGCTCGGTGCGCAAGAACCTCGCGCGCTACATCAACCATTCCTGCCGGCCTAACGCCGAGTCCGACGTTCGCCCGCGCGAGCGCAAGGTCTTTATCCGCGCCATCCGGAACATCGAGCCGGGCGACGAGATCAACTACGACTACGGCACCGACTATTTCAAAGCATATCTGAAGCCGATCGGCTGCAAGTGCGAGTCTTGCGAGAAGAAGCGCAAGAAGCTGCGCGCCGAAGCGCGGGCCGAGCGCGCCAAGGTGAAGGCGCGCACGGAAGCCAAGGCCAAGAAGGCGGGCGCCAAGAGCGCCAAGAAGAAGCTCAACGGTCACGCCGTCGGCAAGGCGAACGGTCGCGCGCGGGCGTAGCCTACTCGTACACCTCTAGCTCCACTGTCCCCGCGAAGGCGGGCGCAATCGTCAAGTGTCATTCCGGGGCGATGCGCAGCATCGAACCCGGAATCTCGAGATTCCGGGTCTGGTGCTGACGCACCAGCCCGGAATGACGGTGAGTTGCGCCTCACGCCGCCACAACACGCCCACTCTTCCGCAATCCCACATATTGCAGCTCGGCGAACACGCCGGTGGCGATCGCCTGGGCCACGACCATGAGCTCGCCGGCGATGTTCGGCGAGACCGCGCCCGAGAGCAGCAACGCGATGCTGCCGACCGTCCAGGCCGCGTTGCCGATCACGACCAGCAGCACGAGCGGCTTCGCCACCGCGGCGCGCGCGGCAAGCCAGCCGACCAGCGCGGTGTAGGCGATCAGGAACAGGCCGGTCTCGCGCAGCAGCGCTTCGGGCAGGTTGAACAGCGTTGCGAAGGCGCCTGCGCCGAAAGTGAAGCCGAGGGCGGCCACGCCGCTGAAGATCGCGTCGGCGAGCAGGGCGCGGCGCAGGAAGGTGGATGCGTCAATCATCGGAGGTCTCCTTGCTGGGGTTGGGCTCGGGGTGAAATCTTGCGGTGGAAGTCAGCGGATTCCGCGCCACCAGGCGCGGAGCAGGCGGGCGATGCGGAACGGGCAGAGGCTCCTGCCGACGCCGTGCTCGAAGGCGAGCACCTGCGCGACCACGTAGTCGCCGGTCGAATGCACCAGCGGCTCGGGCATGTTGAGGCTGCGCGCCAGCATCCGGGTTGCGAGCGCCATGGCCCAGGGAAGAAGGTGGTCTGCGACGGTCCGGTAGAGCAGCAGCGCGATCATGGTCATCTCCTGTGCTCGGGAAGATGCGCCGCGGCGATGCCGAATTCGATTACCTCGTAGGTAAGCAGGGCGCCCGTGGATCGACGAATGGCAGGGCTTGCCTTGACGCGATCAGGCTTCTTGGCTTGATTGGGCCATCCGACCTCGCCACGCCGTCGGCCATCCGACGTCGACAATTGTATGCATCCATGTATCTCGGCATCGATCTCGGCACCTCGGCGGTCAAGACCGTTCTCGTCGACTCCGCGCAGCGCGTGATTGCGAGCGAAAGCCGGCCGTTGACCACCGCCTCGCCGCTATCAGGCCATTCCGAGCAGGATCCCGCGCAGTGGGTCGAGGCGACCTTTGCCACGCTGGATGCCTTGAAGGCGACGCATGCCAGCGCGTTGGCCGTGGTCGAAGGCATCGGACTATCCGGTCAGATGCATGGCGCCACGCTGCTCGATGCGAGTGCAAGGCCGTTGCGGCCTTGCATCCTCTGGAACGACGGACGGTCCGTCGCTGAGTGCCGCATCCTGGAGCAAGGCTGGCCCGCCTTGCGTGCGACGACGGGCAACAAGGCGATGCCCGGATTCACGGCGCCGAAGCTGCTCTGGATTGCGATGCACGAGCCCGAGGTTTTTGCAGCGACGAAACTCGTCCTGCTTCCGAAGGCTTATTTGCGCCTGGTCCTGACGGGCGAGGCCGTCGAGGATGTCTCGGACGCATCGGGCTCGCTGTGGCTCGACGCCGCGCGCAGGGATTGGTCGGATGCAGCGCTGGCCGCGACCGGCCTGTCGCGCGATCACATGCCACGTCTGGTCGAGGGCTGCGCGCCCGCGGCAACGTTGCGCAGCGAGCTCGCGCAACGCTGGGGCATGATCAGACGGCCGATTTTCGCGGGCGGTGCCGGTGACAATCCGGCGGGTGCCGTCGGCATTGGCGCGATCAGGGCGGGAACCGCATTCATTTCGCTGGGAACCTCGGGCGCCTTGCTGGTGCCGACGAGCAGGATGGCCGCCAACCCGGATCGCGGGGTGCATACGTTCTGCCATGCCATCCCAGCCATGTGGATTCAGGCCGGCGCGATCCTTTCCGCGGCCTCCTGTCTTGCCTGGATCTCGCGCTTGTTCGGCATTGCCGAGGCGGAATTGCTGGCACCGCTTGGGTCGCGCCCGCAGCTGCCCTCGCCGGTGAGCTTCTTGCCTTATCTGGCGGGCGAGCGGACCCCGCATGACGACCCCGTCGTGCGCGGCATGCTCGATGGCTTGAGCCACGGCACCGATCGCGAGGCGATCGTGCAGGCCGTGCTCGAGGGCGTCGCCTTTGCGCTCGCAGATTGCCGGGACGTGCTCGCGGATGCCGGCATCAGGATCGTGGAAGCCGATGCCATCGGAGGCGGTTCACGGTCCCGGTTCTGGCTGGCGGTGCTGGCAAGCGTTCTGAATGTTCCGATCCATCGCTTTGCCGAAGGTGAAACGGGAGCGGCGTTCGGTGCGGCGAGATTGGGGCGTCTTGCTGTCACGGGCGAGGCAATCGACACTGTCTGCACGCCGCCGCGGCGCATCGAGACATTCGAACCCGACCGCGTGCTGGTCGATGCCTATGCCGATCGGCTTCCCGCCTGGCGCGAACTGTATCGGCCACGCCAATAGCGCCGTTTCGATTTCGCTTTCCCGCCTGTTCGGTATTGCCCTGTGCCGCGGCGTTTTGTTTAATGCGCGAACCGCGCTGACAAAAAGAGACGCGGGTGGGAAACGCATTGTGCGTCGGGAGGCACGATGAACGATCCGATCCTCGAGATGCGCGGGGTCTCGAAAAGCTTCTTCGGTATCAAGGCGCTGCGTGCTGTCGATCTCACCGTCTATCCCGGCGAAATCCATGCCCTGATGGGCGAGAATGGCGCCGGCAAATCGACGCTGATGAAGATATTGTCCGGCGCCTACTGGCCCGATCCGGGCGGAGAGATCCGCATCGAGGGCAAGCCGGTGCGGATCGAAGGCCCGCTCGGCGGCCGCGCCGCGGGCATCTCCATCATCTATCAGGAGCTGTCTTTGGCTCCCAATCTCAGTGTCGCGGAGAATATTTATCTCGGCCGCGAGATCTCGCGCTCGGGCTTGCTGGCGCGTGGCGCCATGCGCCAGGGCGTTGGCCCCATCCTGGAACGGCTGGGCGCGGACTTCCAGCCATCGACATTGGTGGCGCATCTGTCGATGGGCCAGCGCCAGCTCGTCGAGATCGCGCGTGCGCTGCACGCGAGGTCGAAGATCCTGATCATGGACGAACCGACCACCGCACTGTCGGCCGGCGAGAGCGAGCGGCTGTTCATGCTGATCCGTCAGCTTCGCGCCGAGGGGCTTGCCATCATCTACATCTCGCACCGCATGGACGAAGTCTATGCGCTCGGCGACCGCGTCACCGTCCTGCGCGATGGCCGTCTGGTCGGCTCGCTCGACAAGCCGGAGATCCGCGCCGATACCATCGTGCGGCTGATGGTGGGGCGCGACGTCTCCTCTTTCTACAAGAAGGACCATGACCCGGAGGCGGGGCGGGGGCACCCCGTGCTCAGTGCGATCGACATGTCCGACGGCCTGCGCGTCAAGGGCTGCTCGCTCACCGTGCATGCGGGCGAGGTGGTCGGGCTTGCCGGCCTGATCGGTGCCGGCCGCACGGAGCTTGCGCATCTCATCATCGGCGCGGCGGCAAAAACGTCGGGCCGTCTCGAACTCGAAGGCCAGCCGATCGATATCCGCACGCCCGGCGAGGCCCTCGAGGCCGGCATTGCCTATCTGACGGAGGACAGGAAGGCGCTCGGCCTGTTTCTCGACATGTCATGCCTGGACAACATCAATCTCGCGGTGCTCGGGCGCGATGCGAAGCTTGGCTGGTTCCTGGATGGAGACAAGGCGCGCGAGCGTGCCGACAGGGCCTTCGCGGGGCTCAGCATCCGCGCCGCCAATGCCGGCGTGCCGGCCGGGGGCCTGTCCGGCGGCAACCAGCAGAAGGTGCTCTTGTCGCGGCTTCTCGCCATCGCGCCAAAGATCCTGATCCTCGACGAGCCGACGCGCGGCGTCGATGTCGGCGCCAAGTCGGAGATCTATTCGATCATCGACAATCTCGCCAAGGCCGGCACCGCGATCCTGGTCATCTCGTCCGATCTGCCTGAGATCATCGGCATCTGCGACCGCGTCATCGTGATGCGATCGGGACACATCGCGGGCGAGGTCAACCGAACCGAGACGGCGCCGCTCAATCAGGAGGATATCATGGCACTTGCCACGGGGATGGAGCATCTCGATGCCTGATAACGGATCGACGCAGGCGAAGGCCGCCACGGCAAACGGCCTCGCCGCCGCCCAGGAGACCAGGCGCCAGCGCATCAGGCTGCTGATCCGCGCGGCCGGCATGCTGCCGGTGCTGCTGCTGCTGTGCGCCGGCTTTCACTATCTGTCGGATGGCCGTTTCTTCACCGGGCAGAATCTCGGCATCGTCTTGCAGCAGGCCGCCGTCAACACCGTGCTTGCCGCGGGCATGACCTTCGTCATCCTGACCGGCGGCATCGATCTCTCGGTCGGCTCGATCCTGGCGGCGTCCGCGATGGCCGGCCTGACGATGTCGAAACTGCCGGAGCTCGGAGCGCTGTGGCTGCCGGCCGCTGTTCTCACCGGTCTCGGCTTCGGTGTCGTCAATGGCGCGCTGATCGCGCTCTTGCGCCTGCCGCCGTTCATCGTCACGCTGGGCTCGCTCACCGCCGTGCGCGGTCTGGCGCGGCTGCTCGGCGCCGACACCACGGTGTTCAATCCTTCCATTCCCTACGCCTTCATCGGCAACGGCTCGCTGACGCTCGTTCCCGGCGTCGCTTCGATCCCGTGGCTCTCGGTGATCGCGCTGCTCGTCATCCTCGCCTCGTGGCTGGTGCTGCGCCGGACCGTGCTCGGTGTGCACATCTACGCCGTGGGCGGCAACGAGAGCGCGGCGCGGCTTGCCGGCATCAAGGTCTGGGCCGTGCTGATCTTCGTCTACGGCGTGTCCGGGCTGCTGGCCGGGCTCGGCGGCGCGATGCAGGCGGCGCGGCTTTATGCGGCCAACGGTCTTCAACTCGGCCAGTCCTATGAACTCGACGCCATCACCGCGGTGATCCTCGGCGGCACCTCCTTCGTCGGCGGTATCGGCTCGATCTGGGGCACGCTGGTCGGCGCGCTGATCATCGCGGTCCTGTCGAACGGCCTTATCCTCACCGGCGTCTCTGACATTTGGCAATATGTGATCAAGGGCCTGGTGATCATCGGCGCCGTGGCGCTGGACCGCTACCGGCTGCAAGGCTCCGCAAGAACTTGAAAGGCCCGGCGCGCACCTGAGCGCGGGCAGTTCGATCTGAGATTCCGGTACGGCAACTGGTCAACCGTGCCGGAGATGAAGACAGACCAGGGAGGAAGCCAATGTTGAAGACGATCACGCTCGCCGGCGCCGCGACGGCGCTTGCCCTAAGCACCGCGCCGTCCTTCGCCAAGGAGCTCAAGTCGATCGGTGTCTCGCTCGGCTCGCTGGGCAACCCGTTCTTCGTCGCACTGTCGAAGGGCGCCGAGTTCGAGGCCAAGAAGGCCAATCCCAATGTGAAGGTCACCACGGTTGGGTTCGAATACGACCTCGGCAAGCAGGTCACCCAGATCGACAATTTCATCGCCGCCGGCGTCGACCTGATCCTGTTGAACCCCGGCGACCCCAAGGCGATCGGGCCAGCGATCAAGAAGGCGCAGGCGGCGGGTATCGTCGTCGTCGCGGTCGACACCGCGGCCGAAGGCGCCGATGCCACCGTGACCACGAACAACGTCCAGGCGGGTGAGATTTCCTGCCAGTACATCGTGGACAAGCTGGGCGGCAAGGGGGACGTCGTCATCGAGAACGGGCCGCAGGTCTCCGCCGTGATCGACCGCGTCGTCGGCTGCAAGAACGTCCTCTCGAAGAATCCCGGCATCAAGGTGTTGTCCAGCGACCAGGACGGCAAGGGCTCGCGCGAAGGCGGCCTCACCGTCGCGCAAGGCTATCTGACCCGCTTCCCGAAGATCGACGCGATCTTCGCCATCAACGATCCGCAGGCGATCGGCACCGACCTCGCGGCGCGTCAGCAAAATCGCACCGGCATCGTCATCACCGCGGTGGACGGTGCGCCCGACATCGAGGCCGCGCTGAAGGATCCCGCATCGCCGCAGATCCAGGCTTCCGCGTCACAGGACCCGTTCTTCATGGCGCGGCGCGCCGTGCAGGTCGGTGTCGGCATTCTCAGTGGCCAGAAGCCGGCCTCGACCGTCGAGCTCCTGCCGTCGAAGCTTGTGACCCGGGACAATGTCGCCGAGTACAAGGGGTGGACGTCGGATCGGTCGCAGTAGCCGTTCTGCATCTTTCGCGGGGATATCGGTCGGTGGCGCTCGGACGGTGCATGGCTGCGCGTCCGAGGCCACCGTGGTCGCGCAAGACAACCCCCCTGCCGGGAAGGCCCGGCAGGGATTTTCCGCACTTGGCGTCGAGCTTCAATGATGCAGGCCGAACTGTCAGGCCGACGCGCTGTGGCTGGCGACCTCGGACATCGCGGCCTCCCGTGCAGGCAGGTTGGGCTCTGATCATGCCCGACGTCAGCCGATAAGGTCGCCGTATCCGCTCGGGTGCTTGATCCAGATCAAGATCGCAACGTCAACGCGCCGGCTAGCTCCCTTTAGACCAGATCTGGACGCGGCCTTGAAGACACTTCGCCAGCTTCTCACCGGAGAGGACGTGATCCAGCTCGTGATCCGACTCGGATTGCTGGCTCTGTTGATTGTCTGGACCTTCTATCTGATCCGCCCGTTTGTGACGATTCTGGTCTGGGCCCTCGTGCTTGCTGTCGCGCTCAATCCGGCTTTCGTCCTCCTCGCCAAAATTCTCGGCGGCCGGACGAAGCTTGCCGCGGTGCTTCTCACGGCCGTTAACCTCGCCATTGTCATTGGGCCGGCGGCGTGGCTCGGCTTGGGTGCGGTGGACGGGATCAAGGACTTTGCCGACGAGCTGGCCGCAGGCGATCTGGCGATTCCTTCGCCGCCCGCCGCGATCAAGACCTGGCCGCTGATCGGCGCACCGCTTTACGAGTTCTGGGATCAGGCCTCGACCAATCTCCGCGCGGTCCTGCAACGGATTGCGCCGTATCTGAAGCCGTTCGCCGGTACGCTCCTTGGCATCGCGGGCGATGCCGGCGTGGGCACCATCAAATTCCTGCTGTCGGTCGTCGTCGCCGGCTGCCTGTTTCCCTATGGACCGCAGCTCGTGACGGCGGGCAGGAGCTTCCTGTCGCGGATCGTGCCCGAGCAGAGCGAGCACTTCCTGGACCTCGCAGGCGCGACCATCCGCGCGGTAGCCCAAGGTGTGATCGGCATCGCCGTCATTCAGGCGCTGCTGGCCGGTATCGGCTTCAAGTTGGCGGGCATTCCGATCGCCGGCTTGCTCGCGCTCCTGGTGTTGTTGCTCTCCATCGTGCAGATCGGCGGAGCCATCATCATGCTCCCCGTGATGATCTGGATCTGGACCGACAAGGACGTCACTACCGCATTGATGCTGACGTTGTTCCTCGGAATCGTCAGCATTCTCGACAATATACTGAAACCGCTGGTGATGGGACGCGGCCTGACGACCCCGACGCTCGTCATCCTGATCGGCGTGATCGGCGGCACGATCGGCCACGGAATCCTCGGCCTTTTCATCGGACCCATCATCTTGTCGGTGGCCTGGGAGCTCGCCGTGGCCTGGATCAGGACCGATCGCGCCGGCGCGGCGCCGCAAGCGACCATCGACCGTTGACCTAAATCAATGTCGGACGCCTCGGAGCGCCTTGGATGAAGTCGCGCGACGACGAGGCGGAGTATGTCGATGGAAAAGCCAAACCTGCCAGGCGGCCCCTTGTCCGGACTTGTCGCTTCGGCCGTGGAATACATGGTCGACGCGAGCCAGCGGAGTGTGCTGTTCCTGGACATCATGCGTCAGCGCGGCGATCAATACCGGGAGCACGTCGCACAGACGGCGCCGCATGTCCTGCAGTATGCCGCCGAACTGATTATGGATGGCCGTCAGCTGGACGAGCCGGTCAACTATGCGCTGGTCCGTATCATCCCGCCGAAGGACGTGGAGATTGATCTCAAGCGACGGCCGTTTGTCGTGATCGATCCGCGCGCGGGCCATGGCCCCGGCATCGGCGGTTTCAAGGCCGATAGCGAGATCGGCGTCGCGATGAAGGCCGGGCATCCCTGTTACTTCATCGGCTTCCTGCCGGAGCCGATGCCCGGTCAGACTATCGAACGCATCGCGCGTGCCGAAGCCATTTTCATCGAAAAGGTCATCAGCCGTCATCCAGACGCCGACGGAAAGCCTTGCGTGATCGGCAATTGCCAGGCCGGCTGGGCCGTCATGATCCTGGCGTCACTGCGGCCGGAACTGTTCGGGCCGCTGATCATCGCGGGTGCGCCGCTCGCCTATTGGGCCGGCGTGCACGGCAAGTATCCGATGCGTTATTCCGGCGGCCTTTTGGGTGGAAGTTGGCTCACCGCGCTGACCAGCGATCTCGGCGCCGGAAAGTTCGACGGCGCCTGGCTGGTGCAGAACTTCGAGAACCAGAATCCATCGAACACCCTGTGGACCAAGCAGTACAACGTCTATTCCAAGGTCGATACCGAGGCGAACCGCTATCTCGAATTCGAGCGATGGTGGGGCGGCCATGTCAACCTGAATGCCGAGGAAATCCAGTTCATCGTCGATGAGCTCTTCATCGGCAACAATCTCGCTGCCGGCAAGATCGAGATGTCCGACGGCCAGAAGGTGGACCTGCGCAACATCAGGTCGCCGATCGTGGTGTTCTGCTCCGAGGGCGACAACGTCACGCCGCCGCAACAGGCGCTGGACTGGATCCTCGATTGCTACGCCGACGTCGACGAGATCAGGGCCTATGGGCAGACGATCGTCTACACCGTTCACAAGAGCATTGGGCATCTCGGTATCTTCGTGTCCGGCGGCGTCGCCAAGAAAGAACACGCGGAGTTCTCGAGCAATATCGATCTGATCGACGTGCTGCCGCCCGGTCTCTATGAAGCCACGTTCGAAGCCAAGGGCGAGGAGACAACGAGCTCCGACCTCGTGGTCGGCCAGTGGGTGATGCGGTGCGAGGCGCGGACGCTCGACGACATTCGCGCCATGGGCGGCAATTCACCCGAGGACGAGCGGCGCTTCGCTGCCGCCAAACGCGTCTCGGAGCTCAACCTCGCCGCCTACCAGAAGTTCGTCCAGCCCTGGATCAAGAAGCTGGTCACACCGCAGATGGCAGAGACGATGCGCCACCTGCACCCGCTGCGACTTCAGTATGAGGCGCTCAGCAGCCAAAATCCGTGGATGACGGCCGTGAAGTCGGCCGCTGACGCGATCGAGGACAACCGCAAGCCGGTCGCCAAGGACAATCCGTTCCTTGCATTTCAGGAGCAGGTGTCCAAGCAGATCGTTCACGCACTCGACAGCTGGCGTGACGCACAGGAGGCATTGAGCGAAACGATCTTTCTCAACCTCTACGGCTCGCCGGCGGTGCAGGCCGCGCTCGGGATCGATTCGAAATCCGAGCCGTCGCGCCGGCGCGACATGTCAGCCGAGCATCGCGCTATGCTGGACAAGCGGGTTGCGCAGCTGAAATCCGGGATTGGCGAGGGCGGCCTGCGCGAGGCGGCCATTCGAAGCCTGCTTTACATCGGGTCGGCGCGGGGAATGGTCGACGAGCGCAGCATCGAGGCGCTGCGCCAGATCCGTCGCGACTACAGTGGACAGCGAATGACGCTTCCGGAGTTCAAGATGCTGGTCCGCGAGCAGTTCTTCATGCTGCTGATCGATCGGGAAGCTGCTCTGGCAGCCGTTCAAAAGCTGTTGCCCGAGGATGTCAACCAGCGGCGTGCGGCCTTCGCGGCGATACGCGAGGTGCTCTCCGCAAGCGGCGAGATCACGGGCGAACGCGCAAGTCGTCTCCGGCGCGTCGCGGCGTTGTTCGGCGTCGATACAAGTGAAGGAGAATCGAACGTCGCCCCTTTCGATCCAAAGGCGAAGGCGTCGTAAGGTTGTCCGCAAGGATTGGGAGCGACATCATGTCAGCCGAAGCAAGGCAAACGCAGTCTCCCAGCAAGTATGACCGGTTGATTGCGGCGGCAAAGGCGGCGCCGCCGGTTCCGACAATCGTGGTGCATCCCTGCGACGAAACCTCGCTGCGCGGCGCCGTCGAGAGTGCTGGGGCCGGGATCATCCGGCCGATTCTGGTCGGGCCCGCGAGCAGAATCGGCGATATCGCGCGCAGCGGCGGCCTCGACATCTCCGGCTTCGAGATCGTCAACGCCGCGCATAGCGAGGAGGCCGCCGCCAAAGGTGTCGAGCTGATCCACGCAGCCAAGGGCGAAATGCTCATGAAGGGTAGCCTTCACACCGATGAGTTGATGCGCGCGGTGACCGCGAAGGTGGGCGGTCTGCGCACCGACCGGCGCATCAGCCATGTGTTCGTGATGGACGTGCCGGTCTATGCCGAAACCCTGTTGGTGACGGATGCCGCGATCAACATCTTTCCCGATCTCGATGCCAAGCGCGACATCATCCAGAACGCCATCGATCTCTACAATGAGGCCGGATTCGGCAAGACGCCGCGGGTGGCAATCCTTTCGGCGGTGGAAACCGTGACGTCCAAGATTCCCTCGACGATCGAGGCGGCTGCGCTCTGCAAGATGGCTGATCGCGGGCAGATCACCGGCGGCGTGCTCGACGGCCCGCTCGCGTTCGACAATGCCATCGATCCCGAGGCCGCGCGCATCAAGGGCATCAAGTCCGAGGTCGCCGGCCGGGCTCAGATCCTCGTCGTTCCCGACCTCGAATCGGGCAACATGCTGGCGAAAAACCTGGCCTACTTTGCCAAGGCCGACGGCGCCGGCATCGTGCTCGGCGCCCGGGTGCCCGTCGTGCTGACGTCACGGGCGGACTCGCCGCGGGCGCGCATGGCATCCTGCGCGGTGGCGTCGCTCTATGCCAATGCCCGGCGTCAACACGCCCCGACAGTTGCCGCGTGACCATCATGGATACGATTCTCGTCGTCAATGCGGGCTCCTCGAGCGTCAAGTTCCAGGTCTTTTCGATCGAGGGAGAGGGGAGGCTGCGGCGGCAGCTCAAGGGCCAGATGGACGGCATTGGCAGCCGTCCGCGATTGCGGGCGAGCGGCGCGAATGGCGATACGCTCGCCGACCGCGCCTACCCGATCGAGGCGGTCGCGGACGTTCCGGCCGCGATGGCGATCGCGGGGAGCTGGTTGCGTGACGAGCTTCGCATCGACCCGATCGCGGTTGGGCACCGCGTCGTGCATGGCGGTCCGGACTATGATCGGCCGGTGCGGATCGATCATGGCGTCGTCGCCCGGCTGGAACGGTTCGTCAGCCTTGCACCGCTGCATCAACCGCATAATCTTGCGCCGATCCGCTCGATCCTTGCCGGCTTCCCGACGCTGCCGCAGGTGGCATGCTTCGATACCGCCTTTCATCGCACGCACAGTGCGGTCGCCGACCATTACGCAATCCCGCATCAGCTTCACGCCGAGGGCGTGCGGCGCTATGGCTTTCACGGGTTGTCCTACGAATACATTGCGAAGGCCCTGCCGCACATCGCGCCGGACGTTGCGAAACGCCGGGTCATCGTTGCCCATCTCGGCAGCGGAGCCTCGATGTGCGCGTTGAAGGCAGGACAGAGCGTCGAAAGCACCATGGGCTTCACGGCGCTGGACGGATTGCCGATGGGAACGCGCCCGGGCCAGCTCGATCCCGGTGTGGTGCTCTATCTCATTTCCGAAAAGGGCATGTCGGCGTCGAACGTGCAGAACTTCCTCTATCGCGATTGCGGACTGAAGGGGCTCTCGGGCGTCAGCAACGACATGCGTGAGCTCGAGGCCAGCGCAGACGCCCGGGCGAAGCTGGCGATCGACTATTTCGTGTACCGGATCGGCCTCAATGCCGGCATGCTCGCGGCCGCCTTGCAGGGCCTCGACGCCTTCGTCTTCACGGCCGGCATCGGCGAGAACTCCGCGACCATCCGCGCGCGCGTGGTCGGGCAGCTCGGATGGCTCGGTGTCAGCCTCGACCCGGCCGAGAATTCCCGCAATTCGCAGCTGATATCGCGTTCCGAGAGTCTGATCCCCGTCTACGTCGTGCCGACCGACGAGGAACTGATGATCGCCCAGCACACGCTGGCGCTGCTGGTCAACACACCATCGACCAACCCCAGACAGGAGAGGGTGTCATGATTCCGGTATTTCCCGATACCAAGGTTGCCCTGAAGGGGAAAAAGGGCCTGGTCGTCGGCATCGCCAACGACCAGTCCATCGCCTGGGGATGCGCAAGAGCGTTTCGCGCGCTCGGCGCCGAGCTCGCGGTCACCTACCTGAACGACCGTGCAAAGAAGCACGTCGAGCCGCTGGCGCAGGCGCTGGAGGCGCCGATCTTCATGCCGCTCGACGTCATGGTGGAGGGGCAAACCGAAACGGTGTTCGAGCGGATCGCGAAGGAATGGGGGCAGCTCGATTTTCTGCTGCACTCGATCGCCTTCTCGCCGAAAGAGGCGCTGCACGGACGCGTCGTGGACGTCGGCCGCGACGGCTTCCTGAAGACGATGGACGTCTCCTGCTGGTCTTTCCTTCGCATGGCGCATCTCGCCGAGCCGCTGATGAAGAACGGCGGGACGATGTTCACCATGACGTACTATGGCAGCCAGATGGTCGTGGAGAACTACAACATCATGGGCGTGGCAAAAGCAGCGCTTGAAGCGGCCGTCCGCTACGCTGCCGCTGAACTAGGCCCTAAAGGTATCCGCGTGCATGCGATCTCGCCGGGACCGCTCGCCACCCGCGCGGCATCGGGCATCCCGGAGTTCGACGAGCTGATGGACAAGGCACAATCGAAGGCGCCGGCGCGCAGCCTCGTCAGCATCGACGATGTCGGCAACGCCACGGCGTTTCTGGCGCTCGACGGAGCCAAGCTGATCACCGGCGGCGTTCTCTATATCGACGGTGGCTATCACATCATCGACTGAACGAGACCGGCGCGCGTCTTCCGCGCCGCTCAGCGATAGTGGAGCGCGATCAACTCGGCGACGCAGGCCGGCTTCTTGCCACCTTCGATCTCGATCACGAGATGGTAGTTCACGCGCAGGCCGTCGGGCGGCACGTCCTCCGCCTCGGCGACGGTGACACGGCCGCGCAGCTTGGAGCCCGCCGGCACGGGCGCCAGGTATCGTATCCTGTCCGCGCCGTAGTTCAGGGTGTTGCGCAGGCCCTTGAGACCCATCACCGATCGAATGAAGAGCGGTGCAAGTGCAAGCGACAACAGGCCGTGGGCGATGGTGGTGCCGCCGGGCGATTCCTTCCTGGCGCGCTCCTGATCGACATGGATCCACTGCTGGTCGCAGGTCGCCTCGGCAAACTGGTTGATGCGATCCTGCGTCACCTCGACCCAGTCGCTGACGCCGATCTCGGTGCCCACGGCGGATTTGATTTCGCTGAAGTCGCTGAATGTCCGCATGTCGGTCACCTGCTCAGATCTTCATTTCCGGGACGTTGTCGGGAACGATGAGTTCGGCGTCCGTCACCGCCATGACCTCGCCGACACTGATGCCGGGCGCGGTCTCCAGCAGGGTGGCCCTGCCGTCGGGAAATGCGATCACCGCCATGTCGGTCACGACCAGATGCACCGGTCGCGCCGATGTCAGGGGCAGAGAGCATTTGGCGACGATCTTGGATTTTCCCTTCGCCGCGTGCTGCATAGCGACGATGACCCGCCTGGCGCCGCTGACGAGATCCATGGCCCCGCCCATGCCCGGCACCATCTTGCCGGGGATCATCCAGTTGGCGAGATGGCCCTGCGCATCGACTTGCAGGCCGCCAAGGACGGTGACGTCGACATGGCCGCCGCGGATTAACCCGAACGACATCGCACTGTCGAACGTGCTGGCACCCGGCAGCGCGCTGATCGGGCGTCCACCCGCGTCCGTCAGCAGCGGATGGCTCAACCCCTGCTCGGGGATTGGTCCGGTGCCGATCAAACCGTTTTCCGACTGAAAGAATACCTTGAGGTCAGACGAAACGTAATTGGCGACCAGCGTCGGGATGCCGATCCCAAGATTCACGAGGTCGCCGGAATGAAGTTCCTGCGCGACGCGCCGGGCGATGATCTCCTGTGCGTCCATGTATCACCCGTTCGGGTTCGTAATGAGATAGTCGACGAGCGGCGCCGGTGTCAGCACGTGGTCTGGCGCGATGACGCCGACGGGCACGATGTGCTCCGCTGTCACGATCACGGTGTCGGCCGCCATCGCCATGACCGGATTGAAGTTGCGTGCCGTGAGCGCGTAGGAGAGGTTGCCGAGATAGTCGGCAAGAAAGGCGTGGACCAGCGCGAACTCCGCCCGCAGTGCGGTCTCGAGCAGGAATGGCCGGCCGTCGATCTCGATCTGGCGCTTGCCTTCGGCGACCAGGGTGCCCACACCTGTCGGTGTGAGCACGCCGCCGAGACCGCACCCGCCTGCGCGAATGCGCTCGGCGAAGGTGCCCTGCGGAATGAGATCGACGGCGATCAGGTTGGCCAGCATTTGCTGCTGGGCCTTCGGATTGAGGCCGATATGGGTCGCGGTGAGGCGCGAGACGAGGGCCGCATCGAACAACTTGCCGACACCTTTTCCGGGCGTCGCCGCGTCGTTGCTGATGACCGAGAGACCGGTCTTGTTTTGTCGTACGACTTCGTCGAGCAGGCGCTCCGGCGTTCCGACGCCCATGAAACCGCCGACCATGATGCTCGCACCGGACGGGATCATCGCAACGGCTTCTTCGACGGAAACGGCCCTCATGATGGGAACTCCAGTCAGCAGAGGCGATCAAAGAAAGGCGACGATGAGACGATGTTGGCGAGCGGTCGGCGCACTCCTTTGATCTGCGTCAAGGCTTGTCATCAATCCCACGTCACGTGGTGACGCCGGCGCTCTCAAGGGCTTCCACCCATAGTCTTCGGACTTCCGCGTGGCGCTGCTCAAGCGCCGCGTTGACGGTGTCGCGAAACGGCACGAGGCTCTCGCCTTTCAGGAAGAGAATTTGCGCCTGCAAGAGCCGGCCGCTCTCGAATTCAATGCGGCGCAATGCGAACACGAAGGGATCGTTGGCATTCGCGCCTAGCGGCAGCAGGGCCGCCGGGCGGATTCCGGCATGAACGGCGTGAGCCAGCGTCGCAAGATCGATCGGCAGGGCCAAGGGTAGATTGGTTATCCCCTCGATCGGCTTGGGAAACCAGGCCGTTTCCCAGGAGGCCGCCATGTAGCCCAAGGCCATGTCGGGCACCCAGGAGGCCGTGCGCTGCAAGAGCGAGACGATCTCGGACTCCCGATAGAATTGCGCGTTCAACTCGGTCTGCCAGGCAGCCTCGATACGCATGGGCAAGGCCATTGCGAACTGCCGCGCCAAGGCGCCGTGCGCCGAGATCAGGAACGCAGCTACGCGTGTCTGCTGGTGCGGCGGCACGCGGCCTTCGGAATCGAGCGGTCCGAGAAATCTGCTCATGGCGGCGCTACCCGAACGGGGATGGCCCGCAAATGATCATAGCCGGCGGGAAATGGCGTGAGCTCGCCGCCGGCTTCCTCCGGCGCGATCCAGACGGCCTTGTTGCCCTGCCAGCGTCCGGCCAGCACGTCGTCCGCAAAGCGTGCGAGCAGTTCGGCGGTGAGCGCGCCCTTCTCGAGCGTGAAGGCATGATAGGCTCTTGGAATGATCACCAGCGAGCTGTTGGGGATTTCGACGCGCAGCGTTTCGTGCAGATGACGCGGAGTCAGGAAGTCGAACTCGCCGTTGAGGATCATCGTCGGCACGGAGATCGCGGACAGGCGCGGGGTGAGGGGCTGGAAATCGAGGAACGATTCCATCAAGTTCTGAAGCGCGTACAGGTCGTTGACCAGCCAGCCCTGGCGCTTGACGCTGTCGAGCTTGTCGAGCAGCGGCTTTAGCCATTGGTCAGACAGGTTCATTGGCAACAGCAGATCCTGGAGGTAGCCGGTGCCGCCGAGGATCAGCCCGGTCCGCAACGCATTGCCGAGCAGAAGGAGCTGCGGCGTCAGCTCGGCGAAGCAGCTCATTGGCACGAGGCCGGAGATGCGATCGCCATCTTCGATGGCATAGCGCAGTGCGATCAGCCCGCCAAAGCTGATGCCGCTGAGGAAAATGGGACCGTCGCCGAGCTCGGCGATCAACAGGTGGAGCGCGGTTACCTGGTCGTCCTGGCTGATGAAAAGGGCCGGCTTGTCGGAGGCGCCCTGGCCGAGCAGATCGAATGTCGCGACGCGGAAGCGGCGCGCCACCAAGGCCTCACGATAGGCATTCCAAAGCTCGGCATATTGCGTGAGCCCGTTGACCAGCACATAGACCGGCGCACCAGCGGGCCCGTCGAGCTCATAGCGTATCCGATATGAGCCGTGGCTGAGGAAAGGCATCGCGCAAAACTACCGGCGTTCTGATGCCTGCGATCCTCAACCTCGGCGATCGGATTCCATTGAGTTAGATCAATGCTCCCGGTGTCCTCCTTTCTAGCGTTTCTGAAAACTGCGCAGGGAGGAGTTCGTCATGATCGGGACCGGGATCTTGAAGCGTTGCTTCGTCAGCCTGATCGTATTGCTGGTCGGCACTGCTCTCGCAGTTGCACAACCCTTCACGCGCAGATCGTCGCAAGAGAAGCATGACGGGCTGAAGAAGACCTACGAGGTCGCTAACTTCCGCCTCGGCGGCAAGTACGACCTCGCCAATCCCTCCAAATGGGAGAATGGCGGGGAAGGGGGCGTGACGCTGGAATCGCTCGGCGCCGGCAAGCTGCGCACCGCCTATATCGCGATCGGCAACGCGAAGCGCAACGCGGCCGGCGAGATCACCAATGCCGTCGTCATCAGCTCCTATTATTCCGGCGATTCGACCGACATGTACGAGCAGTGGGTGGTTGGCGCCCCGCTGTCCGGCGGCGTGCCGATCGTCGGCCCGGGTAGGCCGATCGATACCGACAAGTACTATGTCATCATGGTCGATCCGCTGGGCACCTGGGGTGCCAGCAAGCCGTCTGATGGCCTCGGCATCAAGTTTCCGCAATACAGCTACTACGACATGGTGCAGGCCAACTACCGCCTGCTGCGCGACGGGCTGAAGGTCGCGCGCGTCGCGCTGGTGACCGGCGTCTCCATGGGCGGCACGCAGACCTATGTCTGGGGCGTCATGCATCCGGAATATGTCAACGCCATGATGCCGATCGGCGGCACCACGCAATCGGACGGCGAAGACCCCGTCGGCAACTGGACCTTCCAGATGATGACGGCCGCGATCGAGGGCGATCCGGTCTGGCAGGCGACCAAGGGCGACTACTACAAGCTGCCCAAGGAGAAGCATCCGATGCCGGGCGTCGCCTTCGGCTGGTCGATCCTCGGCATGACGGGCTACGACTTTGCCTTCCGCACGACCCAGAACTGGGCCGCAGTCCAGCCCGAAATCTTCTACTGGGATGCGCCGAACGAGAAGGCCGGTTTGAACGTCACCAATCGCGCCAAGCTCTATGACGCCGTCGACCTCGTCTGGCGCAACCGGGTCGGCGAGACCCACAACATCAATCCCTACCTCGGCCGCATCCAGGCGCGCACGCTGGTGATGCACATCACCAACGACCTCTGGCTGAACTTCAAGCTGGCGCAGAAGGCCGTCGATCGCGTACCCGGCGCCGACCTGATCGCCCAGGAGAGCCCGGTCGCCCATTACGGCGTGTTCCCGATCATCAACCAGCGCAAGAACGACCCGAAGTTCGTTGCCTTCATGGACGACGTCGCGGCGCTCGATCGCGCGCAAAAGTTCGTCGACAAGAACTATCGCGTGCCTGGCGTTGCCGAGAACATCGATCCGGCGAAATCGTTCTGGAAGGACGCCGTGACCTATCCCTATCCGGTCAAATACGCCAATGCCAAGGACGCGCGCGGTACCACCTGGCAGATCGGCTACATGGATGAGTATGCCGGCACCGACAAGGATCCCAAAGTGCTCGTCATCATCCATGGCAAGGGCGCGTTCGGTGGCCATTACGGGAACGTCATGCAGTACGCGCTGCGTAGCGGGCTCCGCGTGATCGTGCCCGACCTGCCGCATTACGGCATGTCCGGACCCGGCAATCTCGACAAGAGCCCGGCGCGCACCATGCAGGACATGCGTGAGGTCATCAACGACCTCGTCGTCAACCAGCTCGGCGTCAAGAAGGCCTATTATCTCGGCCACTCGCTCGGTGGCCAGTTCGTGGTGGGCTATGCCCTGACCTGGCCGGATGCGGTGCAGGGTCTCGCACTCGAAGCGCCGTCCGGTCTCGAAGAGTATCCGCGCGAAATCACCATCGCCAAGGACAAGAAGGCGCCGCTGTTCGAGCAGGGCCAGGGGCGCGACTTCGACAAGTGGAAGCAAGTCTGGGACCAGACCGGCATTCTTGCCGCGGAGAAGGCGCGCGACGAACAGAGCGTGCGCGACTTCTTCTATTTCAAGAAGCGTGATCCCAACACCGGTGTGGTTTCGGCGGCGAAGAGCGGCTACTTCTTCAGCGACAGCGAATATGCTCGCTTCCACACCGAGCAGCGCGTCGGAATGATCAAGGGCAATCCGAAAGAGCTCGAGCAGTGGTGCAACGTCTTCATCTTCGACATCTACACGATCGGGGCGGAGCTCCAGCAGGATGATCCGAAGAATCTCTACGAGCGGGTCACCCAGGTCAAGGCGCCGATCTTCCTCGCGTTCGGCGACAAGGAGCCGTTCATTCCGACGCCCGCCTTCAACGGGCTGACGGATCTCGGGCGCGACGTGATCACACCGTTCATGACGCGCATGACCAACGCCGGCAACCGGCCCATGCTCAAGATCTATCCGGAGACCGGACACTTCATCCACACCGACAACCCGGTGGAGTTCTCGGCTGACGTCGTGGACTTCGTCACCAAGGGAACGGTCGACACGTCATCGCCGATGGGCACCGATCGCATGATCAAGGGCGCGGTGGCATCGGCCATCCCGGTCGCCCCGACGCCGCCAGGTGCGGCGCCGACGGCCGGTCTCAACAAGTAGGGTCGGTTCATGCCGAGGGTGCGCGCGGGCGACGTCGAGCTGGGCTGGCGGGAGTGGGGACGAGGCGACGTCACCGTCGTCTTCATCCACGGCAATCTGGCCAGCAAGGACTGGATCGAGCTTGCCGCACCAATGTTTCCGAGCGGGCTGCGGGTGATCGGGATCGACTGGCGCGGCTGCGGCGAAAGCGATCGGCCAAAGCCCGCCGCCGATTACTCCAACTATTCGATGCAGCAGCATGCGCACGACATGCTGACGGCACTCGATGCGCTGGAGATCGGATTTTGCCATCTGGCAACCCACTCGACCGGTGGCATCATCGCCGCCCGTATGCTCTTGATGCAGCCGCAGCGGTTCGGGCGGGTGTTCGCGCTCGATCCGGTGACGCCGCTTGGCATGTCCTTCAATGCCGACCAGATCGGTCTCTTCCGGGCGATGATGGCAAGCAAGGAGTTGACGCGGACCGTGATGGCGACCGCCGCGTCCTCGCTGTTCGAGCCGGACAGCATGGTCCCGAACGCGATTCCGCGCTTCCGTGAGGGACTCGGCGAAATCCAGGCGCTGTTCGACCGGATCATCGAGCAGACCTTTGGTGTCTCCGAAGGCATCTGGATCGGAACGCCGGTCAATCTCACCCGGGAGCGGGAGAGCAGGGAATTGGAGCGCCGCATGTCGGAGATCCGGCATCCGCATTTGGTGCTGTGGGGCGAATGGGATGGTTGGATCCCGCCCACCGACCTGCGCGCCATGGCCGAGGCGATGCCGGAATGCCGGCTCGTGGTCGTCCCAAACATCGGACATTCGATGAACCTGGAAGTGCCGGCCCTCTACGCCGGCTATTTCGGTGCCTGGTTCGGGGGGCTCTCGGCATAAATCACAGGGAGTATTGTCATGGCAGAGATCAATCCATCCGCCGAGAACATCCGCGGGATGCTCACCGAAGCGCTTGCGCGGTTGCGAAAGGCCAATGCGGAGTATTTTGAGCTGCTGGAGAGGGGGCTCAGTTCCTCGCCGCTACCGATCGCGGACCAGGCCAAGCAGTTTTGCAGTTTCATGCAGCGCAACGCCAGCGCGACGTTCGACTTTGGCGACAAGCTCGTTCAGGCCAAGGACGTTCAGGATGCGCTCCAGCTTCAATCTGAATTCTTTCAGGGGCAGATGCAGGCCTTGACCGATCAGGCCAGGAGCATGGGCGAGTCGGCGATGAAGGCGGCGACGGGCGCGTTCACGCCCAAAAACTGAATGGCCTGAAACCCGGCGTGAGGCGATGAACAGCCTTGCGCCTTGCCCATGCGAGCACAATGGCGGGTCAATTCCTTGTCGGCGCGATCGTCAGCGTCATCAACATCATGATCCACGCCCTGGTGACCGTGGGAGCCATCGGCATCGCCCGCACCGCCGGGCGGGGATATGCCGCGCGGCCGCGGTTGCATCTGATGGCCGTCATGGTCGCAACAGCGTCGGCGCTGATGGTGTCGCACACGATGGAGGTTCTGGTCTGGGCGCTGGCCTATGCCATGGTCGGTGCCGCGCCGGCCGGTAGCGACCTGATCTATTTCGCCTTCGTCAACTACACCACGCTGGGTTACGGCGACATCACGCCCATACAGGCATGGCGGCTGACGGGTCCGATGACCGCGATGAACGGCATCTTGATGTTCGGCTGGTCGACCGCAGTCCTGTTCGAGGTCTTGCGCAAGACGCTCGACGATCTCGGAGTGACCAAACTGCCGGACGCCAGGTGATCTCACCAGGTGATCTCACGTTGACGAATGGCAGTCGCGCTCAGTTTTGCAGGTCGAGACTGGCGAGCTGCTGCCGGTCCAGCAGCACGATCTGGCGCTGGGTATTGCCGATGAAGCCGAGGACACCGAGATCATGAAGGTGCGATATCGCCCGCGAGACGGTCTCCAGTGTCAAGCCGAGGTAATCGGCGATATCGCGCCGGGACATCGGAAGTGCCATGACATCGACCCCGGAGAGCCGCTTGTCCATTTCGAGCAGGAAAGCGGCGACGCGCTCCAGCGACGTCTTCCGGCCGAGCAGGAGCATGTGATCCTCGGCGTGCTGCAAGTTGGTCGTCGTCATGCTGAGCAGGTTGCGCGCGACCATCGCGTCGCTCTCCGCCACCAGCTCCAGGCTTTGCCACTTGATCAGCCGGACGGTGGTATCCACGATCGCCTCGGCGGTGAACCGATGCTCCTTGCCGTTCTCAAGTCCGAAAATGTCTCCGGCGAGGTGGAAAGCGCCAATCTGGCGGCGACCGTCCGACAGGAGCTTATAGCTTCGCACTGCACCAGACCTGACCTGATAGACGTAATCCGCAGGTTCCTTCTCGCCGTAGATCTCCGTGCCCTTTCTATATGTAAATTCGTTTAAACTGACGATTGGATTTGACTCGCTCGTCATGCCGAGGTCTTTGAGCGAATTGGGGCGGGGAGACACGTCTGTCGTGATGCGCACAAACATAGGCCAACTCCTCAACTGATCGCTGAATTGGTCTGCTAGACTGATATTTCGCCACAGGAAATGTGCCGCCGATGTCGCAACTCCCGCTCGGGGCGATTTACGACTAACGCCGTATTCTTCACCATTGTCATATGGTTCATTGTACCAAGGGACAGGTCGGTAGGATGGTGCGCGGAACGAGAAGAGCGGCTCCTGCGTCCGATCGAGCTTCGCGTCACAGACTCTGACTTGCGAAAACTTCTGCATTAACGGGATCGCTAGATCGCTTTGGCCCATCCCTGTGCTAGGTAAGCCGTTAAAGCAGTTGCAAGAGACAGAGAGGGCCCATTGCCTGGCCTTGTTCACGTGGTCGACGACGATGCCTCGTTCCGAACAGCGATCGAGCGTCGGCTTAAACTTGCGGGCTACGACGTCGCGACCTATGCCTCCTCGCAGGACCTGCTCGATCGTCTGCCCCGCGGAGAGCTGCCGAGCTGCATCCTCCTCGATGTGCAGATGCCGGGCCTGACCGGACCGGATCTGCAGACGCGTCTTCATGAGCTTGGATCGACCGTGCCGATCGTGTTTCTGACCGGGCATGCCGATACCGCGACGACGGTGCGGACGATCAAGGCCGGTGCCGAGGATTTCCTGACCAAGCCGGTTTCGTCGGCGCAGCTGATTGAAGCGATCGAGCGCGCCTTGTCACAACAGCAGATCGCGCGCGAGCAGCGTAGTCGGCTCGATTCGCGTCGCGCTCTCGTCGCGTTGCTGACGCCGCGCGAACGGCAGGTGTTTGACCTGATCGTGCGCGGGAAGATCAACAAGCAGATCGCGTATGAATTGGGAACGACCGAACGCACGGTCAAAGCACATCGACACCAGGTGATGGAGAAGATGCAGGTGAGCTCGCTCGCGGAACTGGTTTCGACAGCGCAGCTGCTTGGTATGCTGGATCCTGAGAGCGGCTCACACGGCTAGGCGATGATTAATTCCAGGTTCCCTCTGTGACTTGCACCAAAGGTCAATGGAAATCCTCCCGAGAGGGGTATTTCAACAAGCCGAAGTGTTTGACGCACCGGCAGACGAAGAAACCTCGAGGCGCCCGACGCGTTCACGCAAGTCCATCGTGTTCTGCCGAGCTTTCCGTGTATGGAGTTGGGCCACTTGTCGCACCGCAAGTCCATCTTCGTTGTGGATGATGACCCGTCCATGCGCAGGAGCATGAAGCGGCTGCTGCAGGAGCATGGCTTCGAGGCAAAGCTGTTCGAATCCGCCGATGCGCTGCTAAATCATGGCAACTTTCAGCAGGCGTTTTGTATCATTCTGGATATCAATCTGGATGGCGAATCTGGAATTGATCTGCAACGCAGGCTTGTGGAGCAGAAGGTCCAGGTGCCGATTGTCTTTGTCACCGGCAACGACAATCATGAAAGCCGCACGGCGGCAATCGCATCGGGATGCATCGCCTATTTGACCAAGCCCTTTGCCGCGGCCTCGCTCATTGAGAGTGTGGAAAGAGCCCGTGGTCGCTAGGTTGGACAAATTGGTTGCGGGCTATTCGTCGATTTGCTGGTCGAACGTTTGGGCCGGCGGCCCCTTGTGAGCAAGGGCGAACTGAGCAAGCGGCACTGAGGCGGTAAGCGACAGCAGATTGGGGTCGACAACCTCCAGCGCGAGCGTCTTGCCCGCTTCCATCTCCCTTATCAGGCCGGGCTTTGCCACATCGGCCGCAATGCAGGCGTTGTTCAGGCACCATGTGTACGGCACGGCATAGGTGTTGCCTTGGTCGACCCTGAGTTTGACGGGCACCTGGACAAACATGCCGACCGGAACGAACATCTGCAGCCGTGCCGTGTGGTCGCCCTCACGTTCGATCAAGTCCAGCCGAACTGCCGTCTGCCCCGTGTCGAACGTGCCGGTGATCGACGTCCGGCACACGGCCTTGGCGCCGCCCGGCTTGAAGCACAGTTTTCGCCAGTCGCCATATTTGATGTCACTCGCCATGCGCTGCCCCCGCGGTGAAATCTCGGCGGAGGCGGGCCTGGTGGCGGTGGCGACGAGCAGCAGAAGCACGACAAGTGCGGTCGCGTGATTGCTCGTTACCCGGATGGATTGGCGATGTGGGCGTGCCATTGTGTCGCCTCCAGAAATCGATTGCGCCGTCTATTTGAGTTCGTCGAGAAATCTGCTCACGAGCGGGGACCAGATCGGAACGGCATTCGGCGAGCCGATGAAGAAATGCCCTTCATCGCCAAACGGCGGCACCAGATGGTATTCCGCCTTGCCCCCGACCGAGGTGAAGGCCTCATGCATCCGCTTCGAGAGCGCGGGGCCGAAGAACGTGTCATTTTCGATATAGATCCACAGCATCGGCACCCGCGAGGTGCGACCGAAATCCATCGTCGCCTCGACCAGTTTATCCGGGGCGCAATTATTGTTCGGCTTGCCGCCGACACGCCCACCGCGGCCGCCGGCGAAGGCGATGATCGCTCCGACCTGCGGCGGGTTCAGACTGGAAAGCGCGATGGATGCCCAGGCGCCCGCAGACTGACCGACAACGACGACATCCTTCGGCGTGATGCGTTTTTCGGCGGCCAGGAAATCGATGATCCAGAGGTCGACTTGTGCCACCGCGAGGCCGGCATCACGGAAATTGGGATTGGAGCACTTGCCGACCTTGGAAAAGAAGGGTCCATAGAGCCCGCGCTCAGGAATATCGATGGCGGAGGCGCCGTAACCGGTGCCGACGGGCGCGACCACGAAGTAGCCGCGCCTTGCGAACCATTTCGCCGCATCGCGAAACTCGACGAGTGGAAAGAAGCTGCGCTGTGTCGGGTCGAGCGACACGCCGTGGTTCATGATTGCGAGCGGGAACGGGCCATCGCCAACGGGGCGGACCACATAGGCGAACATCGGCAACGCCAGCGGCAACGCCCAAACTTCCTCCTGGATGCCGCGCGAGGCGGTCTGATCGTCGGCCAGTGACGGTGCGATCAAGGAAGACGCAAGCAGCTGCGCGACCACCAGTAGCCGCTGGATCCATGCCCGGGGCCGCATTCCTTCCTCCCTCAACCAACGAAGGTGCAGGCCACGATGATCGGCCCGAGCACGGTCAGAACCACATTGCCGACGGCGTAAGGCACGGCGACGCCGAGCACCGGCGTCTGGCTCTCGGCGATCTCGCAAGCCCCGGTCACGGCCGCATCGACCGTCATGGCGCCGGCGAGGGCTCCACAGGTGATGACCGGGTTCATGCGCAGGACGTGATAGGCAAACAGCGTCGCGACGATCAGCGGCACCAGTGTGACCGCGAGGCCCATGCCGACCAGCAACAGGCCGTGCGCCTGGATCGCGACCCAGGCGGCGTGACCGTTGGCGAGGCCGATCGCCGCGATGAATCCACCGAGGCCGAGATCGCTCAGCGTCTGCTGCGCGGCCGGCGGCATTGCGCCCATCGTCGGCCGGCGCGAGCGCAGCCAGCCACAAAGGAGGCCCGCGATCAGTGCGCCGCCGCCGCCGCCGAGCGTCAGCGCGATGCCGCCGACCTTGAAGCTGACGAGCCCGGCCAGCAGTCCGGCGGCAATGCCTGCCGCAAGGAAGGCAATGTCAGTACGGTCGCCGGAGCGCACGATCTGCCCGACCTGCTTCGCCACGCGCTCGATGTTATGGGTGCTGCCGACCAGCGTCATGACGTCGCCGACATAGATGCGTGTATCGGCGCTCAGCGGTGCTTCGCGCCCATGCCGCGTCAGGGCGCGCAAAAACACACCGCGTGCATCGCCGCCGATGCGATCGGCCACATCCCGGATGGATCGGCCGTGGAGGTTGCGGTTGTCGACCAGCACATCAAGCACATTGCCGGGGATCGCCTTCAGGATCTCGTCGGCATCGATCTCGGTGCCGATGATCGGCTTGGCGGCGACAATGGCAGCAGTTCGACCGGCGATGACGACGTCGTCGCCGGCCTCGAGCACGGTGTCCAGGCGCGGCTCGATATCGGCGCCCTGGCGCACGATTCGCTCGATTACCGTGCGGCTGCCGATATCCTCCTCGATCGCCTTGACGGTTTGGCCGGCCGCAGCCGTGACGCGATAGGCGCGAGCCTGGAACTTGCGATAAGATAGGTTCTCGGTCTTCGGCGGCGCGCCGCCTGAAAGCTCGGTCTCCAGCCTTTTCGCCTCGTCCTTGAGATTGACCCCCATCAGTTTCGGCGCCGCGAAGGGGACGAAGAGCAGTGTCAGAATGTAGCCGAGCACGTAGGTGACAGCATATCCCGCTGCGATATTCGCTTCCTGTTGCTCCAGCACGGTCTTCGGCAATCCAAGCTGAGCCAGCGCGCCCGATGCCGTGCCGATCACGGAGGACTGCGTCAGTGCGCCAGCCGCAAGCCCGGATGCCGTGCCGGGATCGAGCTTGAAGGCGAACGCAAAGGCCAGCACGATCACGAGGCCGGTCCCGCCGAGCACGAGCGCCATGGCAACCTGGGCCAGGGTGCGGACACTCAACGAGGCGAAGAACTCCGGTCCGGACTTGTAGCCGATCGTGAATACGAAAAGACTGAACAGCACGATCCTCAGCAGCGCGGGGAACGTAAAGGTGCCGAGTTGTCCGATCAGGACGGACACGATCAGGATGCAGGCTGTGGTGCCGATCGCGAAGCCGTGGATCTTGAGGCGCCCAAGCAAGGTGCCGATGGCAACCGCGAGCAGCAGGAAGATCTCCGGAGCGGTGGAAATGATCCACCTGACAGTGTCCATGATGGCAAATTCCCGGACGCAATGATTGACATCGGATTCGCTCCCGGGAACCGGGCAACTGCTTGATTTAGATCAATCCCAAGCGGTCATCGCTGCGGCGTCTTTTGGATGATGCAGCGCCTGCGACATCCGAAATCCGCACCATGAGCACTCTGGATCTAGCTGCGAGCGCATCGTTGCGGCGCGATGAGACGCTTGAGGTCGCGCTGTTGCTCGCCTTCGCCGGCGGCTATCTCGACGCCTACACCTGGATGATCCACGGCGTCATGGCGAACGCCCAGACCGCCAATCTGGTCCTGCTCTGGGTCTATGGTTCGGTGGGCAATTGGGCTGCGGCGCTTCATTTCGTGCCGCCGATCCTGTCATTTGCGATCGGTGTCCTGGTTGCGGCCCGGCTGCGCCACGCGACGGGAGATCGGGCCAGCGTCATCAGCACGCTGATCGAGATCGTGCTTCTGATCGCCATCGGAATCCTGCACAACCGGATGCCCGATCTTGCAGGCACGCTGGGCATTTCCTTCGTCGCGGCGATGCAGACCGCAGTTTTCACCAAGGTCGAAGGCGTGGTCTACAGTTCGGTGATGATCACCGGCAACATGCGTCAGGCGATCGAGGGTGCGTTTGCGGCGGTCGTCGGCGGAGGTCAGCCGGCGCCGCTTCGCCGCTCGGGCATGTTTGCAGCGTTGTGCGTCATGTTCGGCGTGGGAGCAGCCGTCGGGGCCTTCGCGACAAAGTCCTTCCCGAACCTGGCGCTCGGCATACCCGTGATCACCTTGCTGATCGTGTTGCTGCGCTGCGAGGTCAAGCGCAGCGAGGCCCCCGCATGAACGCTCCGTCCGGGCCACTGGGGAACCGGCTGCGGTTCTTTCCGCCGTCGAGCTGGCTTGCGACCTATCGCAGGTCGTGGCTGCCATCGGACGCGGTTGCCGGTGTCACGCTTGCCGCTTACGCAATTCCGGTATCGCTGGCCTACGCCGCGCTGGCCGGGCTGCCGCCGCAGGTGGGGATCTACGGCTACATGCTCGGCGGCATCGGTTACGCCTTGCTGGGCTCGTCGCGCCAGCTTGCGGTCGGCCCGACGTCGGCCATCTCGCTGATGATCGCGGGCACGGTCGGGTCGCTCGCCGCGGGCGATCCGGTGCGCTATGGGCAAATTGCAAGTCTTGCCGCCTGCGCGGTCGCAGTGTTGTGCCTCATCGCCTGGCTGTGCAAGCTCAGCGTCCTCGTGCGTCTGGTCAGCGACAGCATTCTCGTCGGCTTCAAGGCTGGCGCCGGCCTCACCATCATCATGAGCCAGTTGCCAAGCCTGTTCGGTGTTGCCGGTGGCGGCCACAACTTCTTCGAACGCGGCATCAAGCTCGCCGGGCAGCTCGGCGACGTGAATCCGCTGATCCTCGTCGTCGGTCTGGTGGCACTCCTGCTTCTGCTGACCGGCGAACGGCTCCTCCCCGGTAAGCCGGTCGGGATCGCGGTTGTGGCGCTGGCGATCGTGGTGGCAACCGCGCTCGGCCTGCCGGCTCTCGGCGTGCCTGTGACGGGAAAAATCCCCCAGGGGCTGCCGGTGCCTGGCTTGCCCACGTTCGGCCTGCTGGAGTTCGACGATCTCTTTCCGCTCGCCGCCGGATGCGTGCTGCTCGCCTACATAGAGGGTGTTTCGGCGGCTCGGAGCTTCGCCGCCAAGCATGGTGACAGCCTTGACGTCAGGCAGGAGTTCCTGGGCCTCGGTGCGGCCAATCTCGCCGCGGCCTTCGGTCACGGCTATCCCGTGGCAGGCGGATTGTCGCAATCCGCCGTCAACGACAGCGCGGGCGCTCGCACGCCGTTGGCGCTGGTCATTTGCTCGGTGACGCTGGCGCTGTGCCTGTTGTTCTTCACAGGGCTATTGACCAATCTGCCCAAGGCGGTGCTGGCCGCCATCGTTTTTGCCGCCGTCTACCGGCTCGTCGACATCCGCACGTTGGTGCGGATGTGGCGCGTCAGCCGCATCGATTTCTACGCGGCGGCCATTGCATTGGTATCCGTCCTGCTGCTCGGAATCCTGCAGGGTGTTCTGCTGGCGTCGATCGCCTCCATCTTCCTGCTGCTGGCGCGCGCGTCACAGCCGAATGTGGCGTTCCTCGGCAAGCTCCCGGGCAGCGGCCGGTATTCCGACAGGGCCAGGCATGAGAACGTGGAGCCGCTGGTCGGGATCATCGCGTTCCGCCCCGAAGCCTCGCTGCTCTATATCAATGCCGAGACGATCCTGGAGGCCGTGCTGAATGCGCTCCAGAGGTCGTCGGACGTCAGGCTCGTTGCCTGCGACCTCTCGGCGTCGCCTTACATCGATCTGGCCGGCGCGCATATGCTACGGAATCTCTACGACGAACTCGCGTCACGCCATGTCGCGTTCTGCATCGTCGGCGCGCATGCGCAATTGCGCGACTTGCTGCGCGCCGAGGGGCTCGCCGAAAGGACCGACAGCGGGCAATGGTTGCGGTCGCTCGACAGCGTGCTCGGCGACGACCAGGCCAGATAGCTTTCGGGACATTTGCCGATCTCCGGCGCGACTTTCGTCCATTCGCGTGCGTCCGTGTTGCATCGCGAAGCGTGCAGGTCGCTCGCAGGCCGGCTGATTTCATACGGACCGTTGACTTGGATCAATGGAGCCCGCTCCCGCGATACCCACGATCCGTCATCACCTTCGCCTCAAGAGCCTCCAAGGATGGGGAAAGACATGCCCAAGGACGCCAAGCCTGCGCAGCAGCGCATCGATCAGTTCTTCTCCGGGCCCGGCGGACGGGCAGACAATTGGCGCGATCTGGTTGAGGCGGCCAAAGCATGGTCCCGCGGCGGAGATCGTGCGAAGTATGATGCTGCGCTGGCCGATCTCTCCGTGACGGAGGAATTTCACGGCTATCCCGGCCCGCAGCTGATGGCAGCCTTGCGGGAGGCGGCCGCGGCCGGCGATGCGGCAACCTCGCTGGCGCTCGCGACGCGGTTGGCGCAGGCGCTGACGACGAGATCCTTCCGTCAGCATGCGGGTGACTGGAATACGAATGACGAAGGCAACGGCGAGGCGCCCGATCTGGTGCCGCAGATGTTCGCTCAGCATGCGGCGCGCCGTCCCTATTTCGAGACGTTGATCGTCACCGGACTCTCGTCCAGCCATTGGCCTGCGCTCGCCGGCGAATGGCGCAAGCTGCGGCGTCCGGTCGATCAGTTCGTCTATGAACCGGTTATCGTCGGCAGCCTCGAAGACGCTTTTTGCGCCGCTATGCTGAACCCCAATCTTGCAGCGGTCGTCATCAACGAAGGCTTTGCGCTACGCTCGCGCCATGACGCGCCCGTGCTCCGCTCGATGACAGCGTCGGCCGGATTGAACAACGAGTCCGATGCCTCGGCGCTGCGGCTCGCCCATATCATCAAGCGGGTCCGCCCCGAGCTCGACCTCTACCTGATGTCCAATCGCGACGTCGAGGAGATGGCCGGAAATCCCGAGGCCGATGTCATCCGCCGCATCTTCTATTCGGTCGAGGAGCTGCTCGAGCTGCATCTCTCGATCCTTGAAGGGGTGCAGGATCGCTATGACACGCCGTTCTTCGACAATCTCAAGAAATATGCACAACGTCCAATCGGAACGTTCCATGCGTTGCCGATCGCGCGCGGCAAGTCCGTCTTCAAGTCGGACTGGATCCGCGACATGGGCGAGTTCTACGGCCTGAACCTGTTCCTGGCCGAAAGCAGCGCGACCACCGGCGGCCTGGACAGCCTGCTGGAGCCGACCGGCAACATCAAGAAGGCGCAGGACAAGGCCGCACGTGCGCTTGGCGCCGATCGCGTGTTTTTCGTGACCAACGGCACCTCGACCTCGAACAAGATGGCGGTGCAGGCGCTGCTCGCGCCGGGCGATATCGCCATCGTCGATCGCAATTGCCACAAATCGCATCACTACGGGATGGTGCTGGCGGGCGCGCAGCCGCTCTATGTCGAAGCCTTCCCGATGACGGAATATTCGATGTACGGCGCCGTGCCTCTGAAGACCATCAAGCAGGCTTTGTTGGGCGCCAAGGCCGACGGTCGGCTCGACCGCGTCAAGCTGCTTGATCTGACCAACTGCACCTTCGACGGTCACATCTACAATACCCGCCGGGTGATGGAGGAATGCCTCGCCATCAAGCCCGACCTGATCTTCCTGTGGGACGAGGCCTGGTTCGGCTTCGCGCGTTTCTCCCCGTTCCTGCGACGGCGCACCGCGATGGGCGCCGCCAACGAGATCGAAGCCTGGATGCGCGACCCCAAATCGGTTGCGGCCTACGAGAAGCAGCAGGCCGAGCTTGGCAAGAATCCTTCGGACCAGGTGCTGCTCAAGACCCGGTTGATCCCCGATCCGCGCCAGATTCGACTCCGCGTGTACCAGACCAATTCGACCCACAAGTCGATGTCAGCGATCCGGCAGGGCTCGATGCTGTCGGTCAAGGACGTCGAGTTCCACACGGTCGAGCAACAGTTCAAGGAGGCCGTCTTTACCCATGCCTCGACCAGTCCGAACCAGCAGCTCATCGCGAGCCTGGACGTCTCACGGCGCCAGATGGAGCTCGAGGGTTACGGTCTCGTGGCCAATGCGATCGAGATCGCGCTCGCAATCCGACAGGCAGTCAACACCAATCCGCTGATCTCGAAATATTTCCGTATCCTCGGCGCCGACGCCATGGTGCCGGCGCAATACCGGCAAAGCGGGTTCACCGATTATCTGGCGGCCGGCACGAATTGGGCGAGTGTCCTGAAGAGCCTGGACGACGACGAATTTTGCCTCGATCCAACCCGCATGACGCTGGTGTGCGGCACAGCCGGCTTCGACGGCACGCAGTTCAAGGGCCTCCTCGCGAACGACTACAACATCCAGGTCAACAAGACCTCGCGCAACTCGGTGCTGCTTCAGTCCAACATCAACAACACGCGCAGCGACGTGGCACATCTTGTCAGAGTGCTGGCGGAGATCGCCGGCGAGGTCGACCGTGGCCTGACCCAAGGCGGAGCCAATGCGAAGAAGACCTTCGAGGCGCGGGTGAAGAGCCTGATGACCGACGTGCCCGACTTGCCGAACTTCTCGCATTTCCACCAGAGTTTCCGCGGCGATGCCGGCGCCAAGACCAACGAAGGTGACATCCGCAGCGGCTTCTACGCGGCCTATGACGCGGCCGGATGCGAGTACATCCGGCTCGCCGATCCCGAGATCGACCGGCGCCTGAAGGCCGGTCCCGACCTGGTCTCCGCCAGTTTCGTGATTCCTTATCCTCCGGGCTTCCCGATCATGGTGCCGGGCCAGGTCATCACGCAGGAAACCATCGACTTCATGCGCAAGCTCGATGTGAAGGAAATCCATGGCTACGACGCCAAGGAAGGCCTGAAGCTCGTGCGGGCCGAGGCCTTGGCGAAGATCGGCCGGCCCAAGCCCGGCGCGCAGCCGAAGTTGAAGGCCGCCTCATAACAGGGGACGAACATGCAGGGCTTTTTCACCTTCCTGCAGCAGAATCCGTATCTGCTGCTGTTCTTCGTCGTCGGCCTCGCGGTCTATATCGGACGGGCGAGCATCAAGGGCTATGGCCTCGGCATGGTCGCCGGGGCCATCGTGGTCGGGGCGGGACTGTCGGTCTGGGCCTCGACTTACGGCGTCAAGCTCGAGTTGAACAATTTTGCCAAGAGCCTCTTCTACTATCTGTTCATGTACGGCGTCGGCCTGCGGGTGGGACCGTCCTTCATCAACAGCCTGAGGGGCGACGGTCTCAAGTTCTGCATTCTGGCGCTGGTGTCGAGCGTGATCGGACTGACGCTTGTCGTGCTCGGAGCGAAACTATTCGCACTGCCGACCGGCGCGGCCGGCGGCATGCTGGCGGGCTCTCAGACCATGTCGGCCGCGATCGGTTCGGCGGAACAGGCGATCACCTCGGGCGTCGTCAAGCTTCCTGAGGGCATGAAGCCCGCGGATGCGACCGGCATGATCGCGCTGTCCTACGGCATCACCTACATCTGGGGCACCGTCGGCATCATCCTGATCTGCAAATATCTGCCGCGCTGGTGGGGCGTCGACGCCAAGGCCGCGGCCAAGCAGTACGAGCAGGAGTTTGGCGTCAAGGATCTCGAGGGCGGAGGCCTCACCGGCTATCGGCAGTTCGGACTGCGCGCCTACCGGCTCGAAAACCCGGCGCAATTCGGCACGAGCATAGCCAAGTTCCGCAAGGTTAATCCCGAATATCGCATCGTCAACGTGGCGCGTGGCGACGAGTTGTTGGGAGCGGATTCCGACCTCGTGTTGCAGAAGGGGGACGTCGTCGCGCTCGGCGGCTCGACCGCGCATCTGACCGACAAAATGGGCTTGATCGGGCCGGAGGTTGCGGATGCCAAGGCGCTGGGCATTCCCATGGATCAGGCGGACATTCTCATCACCAACAAGAACATGGTCGGACGGACCTTCGAATCCTTCCGCGAAACGGCGATCGCGGGGCAGTTACAGGTCACCAAGGTCGAGCGCGGCGGCGTTCAGATCCCGGCCGGTCTCAAGACCGAACTGCAACGGATGGATATCGTCTCGGTGGTCGGCCTGAAGTCCGCCGTCAACGAGCTCGGCGAGATGTGGGGGCGCATTGCACGGACCAACACCTCGACCGACCTCCTGACGCTCGCCGTCGGCATGATCATCGGCTTCCTGATCGGCATGATCGAGTTTCCGGCCTTCGGCGCCAAGATCGGCCTTGGCAATGCCGGCGGCCTCCTGCTGTCAGGCGTGATCGTCTCGTCGTTGGTCTCCCGGTTGCGCTTCTTCGGCAACACGCCGAATGCAGCGCGGAACGTGCTCGAGGACCTCGGCCTCGTCGTCTTCGTCGCCATTGTCGGCATCAATGCAGGCGCGGGCTTGCTGGCCCAGCTGACGGGGGCGGTGGCGCTGAAGATCTTCATCGTCGGGTTTATCGCCTGCACGATCCCGCCTTTCATCGTCTGGGCGATCGGCTTCCACGTTTTCAAGATCAACCCGGCCGTGCTGATGGGCGGCGTCGCCGGTGCTCGTTCGCATTCGGGGCCGTGTCGCGAGGCCGCGGTCGAGATCCAGAGCTCAGTGCCGTGGATTGGCTTCCCGGTCGGTTACGCCGTCTCGGGCATCCTGCTCACGGTATTCGGTTACTTCGCGATGATCCTGGCTCAATAGACCAACGCAACAACCAAGGGGAAAGAACGTCATGAGGAAATTTGCCATCGCCGCCGTCTTGATTGCCGCGACCGCCGCCGCTGCCGGCTTCAGCACGCCGTCGCGTGCCGAGACCGGGCAGGTGGCAGTCGTCTTCACCAAGGGCGGCTTCATCGTCGGCGTCGGCGGTGGCGAAGGTGTTCTGCTCCTTCGGGGCAAGAAATATCCCTTTACCGTATCCGGCATGAGCGTCGGGTTCACGATCGGCGCCTCGACCACCAAGCTGGTTGGCCGCGCTCTCAATTTGAAGGGACCGGCATCCATCGAAGGCTCCTACGCGGTGGGCGGAGCAGGCGGCGCCATTGCGGCGGGCGCGGGAGCCGTTCAACTGCAGAACGCCAACGGCGTGATCCTGCAGCTCAGCGGTCCGAAGGTCGGCGCCGAAGTGTCCGCGGCCGTGGGTGGTGTGACGATACGTTTGAAATAGACGCGAAGCGATCGGGCCGCCTCAGCGCGGCTCGATGCGCGGCGGCTCCTCTCATCCAGGCCAAGCGCAGGAGATCGCAGCTCGGAATGCCGTCGGGTGCCGCCCGCGATTCGCGAGGCATCGTCGAAGGGCGGATCACGGCACCCCCAATCTCGAGGGAGGACTAGCCATGCTTCGTTATCTTCTCGCAGCTGTTGCGGCCTTCGTTCTTCTCACCGCCACGCTCATTCCCGATGATGCCTACGCCCGTCGTGGCGGCGGTGGAGGAGGCATGCGGGCCGGGGGCTTCCACGGTGGCGGTTATCGTGGCGGCGCGGTTCATGCCGGCCGGATCCACGGCGGTGGAGGACACGGCTATCGTGTCGGAGGCCCACGACCGAGCCATCCGATCGCCGGTCGTCCGGGCCGTCCAGGTTACCCCGTTGCCGGTCGGCCAGGCCGTCCCATCGCCGGCTATCCGGGCCGTCCGGTCGCTGGTTATCCCCGGTATGGCTACCGCGGTGCAGCCTACGGTGCTGCCGTCGGGGCGGCTGCGATGGGGGCCTATGGATACTACAACAACAACTACAATAATGGCTGTTATCAGGACACCTACGGCAATTGGGTCTGTCCGCAGTATCCTAACCAGTATCGATACTGAGAACGCGCTGCCGACGGTCGGGACGGTGGTCCGTTAGCAGTGATGGCTCAGGCGTCGAGCGATCGAGCCGCGTCATGGCACGGCCCGATCCTCGTCAATACCGCTCGGCGACGAAGTTCAGCCCGCGCAAGCCTGCCCGGTCATTGTAGCGTCCCTTGTCGGACCGCCTCGGCAGCTTCACCTTGTCCTTCTTGATGCGCTTGTGGGGAATCGCCTTCAGCAGATGCGCGATACAGTTCAGCCGCGCCCGGCGCTTGTCGTCGGAGCGGATGATGAACCACGGTGCGTGTTTCGTGCTCGTCTTCCTGAGCATCTGGTCGCGGGCTCGCGAATAGTCGTACCAGCGCCGATACGATTCCAGGTCCATCGGGCTCAGCTTCCACTGTCGGACCGGATCGTCTATGCGGGCCCTGAATCGGCGCTCCTGCTCGTCCATTCCGACCTCGAGCCAGATCTTGATCAGGACGATGCCACCGTCGACGACGTACTTCTCCATTTGAGGACAAAGCGAGAGAAATCGCTCGTGCTCGGCGGGCGTACAGAACCCCATCACATACTCGACGCCGGCGCGGTTGTACCAGCTCCGGTCGAAGATCACGATCTCGCCGCCGGCGGGAAACTGCTCCATGTAGCGCTGGAAGAAGAGCTGCGTCTTCTGTCGGTCGGATGGAGCCGGCAATGCAACCACGCGGAACACACGCGGGCTGACCTTTTCGGTGATAGCCTTGATCGTACCGCCCTTGCCGGCGGCGTCGCGGCCTTCGAACAGGATGATGACCCGCAGCCTGTTCGCTCTGACATAGTCCTGGAGATGACACAGCTCGACCTGGAGCTTCTCCAATTCCTTCTCGTAGTCCTTGCGCTTCATCCGTTCGGCAGGCTTGTCCTTGGCCATGCTCGCCCTTTCGCCGTGTCAGGTCTCACGTGGCGTCCCGCGCTCAATCACCCCAGGAAATCGTGATGCCGATGTCGCCCGGCACGCCGCCGGGAAAATCGATGACCTGATAGGCGATGCGATAGCCACGCGGCTGCAGATGGTCGGTCCAGAGTTGGAAGATTTCTTTCGGGATGCCGGTCAATGTGCTTTCCCAGCCTTTCTCCATCTGATTGATGGCGCGGCCCTTGTCCGTGCATAGCGTGTTGGGGAAGCGATAGACCAGAACCTCGGTCAAGCCGTTTCGCACCGCACGCTGGATAATCGTCGAGGCAAGCTTGACCTTCTCCTCTTCGGTCTTGCCAGAGGGCTTGCTGAGGCGTTCAATCAGGGCCCGTTTCTCGGCTTCGGCAGCGGCGGCAAGCCGCGCATATTCGTCCGCCTTCTCGGCCTCCTTGAGGGCTGCTTCCTTGCGGATCTGCGTGGCACTGGGGATCAGGTCATCGATGCCGGGCATGGCGGGCGGCTCCTGTTGGGCTGTTGTGCATCAGCTTTCAGGCGAGGCTAGGTAGGGCCGCTCCGGGTCCGTTGATTCAGATCAAGCAATTGCAAGACCCGGTACCGACACTGCATTCGCCGCATTGACGTGAACACGCGGGCCGAAGAGGAGAGACCGTTGAGCGAGCAGCTTCACCCGATGGCCCCGCATCATCTGCCGTTCTATCTCGCGCCGGGAAGCGGGGTGGATACGCTGATGGTCGTGATGGGCATCTTCCTGATCGGCACCGTGCTCTGGGTTGGCACGCTCTATTGGAAACTGCACAGCCTGCCCGAGCGGATGGCGCACAAGTCGCAGAAGCTGCAATTCGAATTCGTCGCCGTACTCGGCCTGATTTCGCTCTTTACCCATATGCACATCTTCTGGGTCGCGGGCCTGCTGCTTGCGCTCATCGACCTTCCCGATTTCGGCACGCCGCTGCGCAGCATTGCGGGCTCCGTCGAAAAGATCGCCGATGCGACGCCGGTTGAAACCGGGGACGCGCTGGCGGAGTCCTCATCGGTTCGCGAGGCTGGTCTATCGCCGCCCGGACAGCCGGGGCCTGCGAAGGAGAAGGAGCGCAGCCATGTTTGAGCTCATGTTCTGCTCGCTCCTCACCATTTTGCCCGACTATCTCTACCGCCGCTATGCCCAGGGCAAGCGTTTCGGCAAGGAGATCACCTTCTTCTCGGTCTGGTACGAGCTCAGATGGGGCATTACCGGATGCCTGATGCTGACGGTCTCGCTGATCACGATGATCTTCTATTTCCATCCCTCCACCACTTCGGCCGCGCTCTACTTCCGCACCGTGCCGATCCTTCCCGAAGGGTCAGGGCGGGTGGCCGAGGTGAAGGTCGACTTCAGCGCACCGGTGAAGCAGGGCGACGTGCTGTTCACGCTGGATAGTTCCAGGCAGAAGGCTGCGGTCGAGACGGCCACACGCAAGGTCGCCGAGGTCGATGCGTCGTTGTTGGCGGCGCAGTCCGACGTGGTCAAGGCCGAAGCGCAGATTCAGGACGCCAAGGCCAACTACCAGCAGGCCAAGGACGAGCTCGACACCAAGTCCGACCTGCAGCGCCGCAATCCCGGCATCGTGCCGCAGCGCGACATCGAGAAGCTCCAGGTGCTGGTCGATCAGCGCCAGGCCGGCGTTGACGCGGCCACTGCTGCGAAGCAAACGGCGAGCTTGCAGGTAACGACGCTCATTCCGGCACAAAAGGCGAGCGCCGAGGCAGCGCTGGCTCAGGCCCAGGTCGATCTTGACAAGACAACGGTTCGCGCCGGCGTCGACGGCCGCGTCGAGCAGTTCCTGGTTCGCCCAGGCGATGTCGTCAACCAGTTGATGCGGCCGGCCGGCGTGCTGATCCCGGAAGGCGCCGGCCGCAAGGCTCTGCAGGCGGGCTTCGGCCAGATCGAGGCGCAGGTGATGAAGGAAGGGATGGTGGCAGAGGCGACCTGCATGTCAAAGCCCTGGGTCATCATCCCGATGGTGATCACGACGGTGCAGGACTACATCGCCGCCGGCCAGTTCCGCTCCGGCGAGCAGTTGATCGATCCGCAAAACATCGCGCGCCCCGGTACCATCCTGGTCTTTCTTGAACCGCTCTACAAAGGCGGCCTCGACGGCGTGACGGCGGGCAGCAGCTGCATCGTGAACGCCTATACCAGTAATCACGAAGAGATCAGCGCAAAGGACACGGGCACCTTCCGCAAGATCGCGCTGCATGTGGTCGATGGCGTCGGCCTCGTGCACGCGTTGCTGCTACGTATCCAGGCACTGCTGTTGCCGATCAAGACGCTCGTCCTGAGCGGGCACTGATGCGGGGCGTGTCCGCCTACGATCGGGTCACCACGCGCTGCTGATGCGATGGCGCGAGGACGATTGGCGCCTGGACAATTTGCGCTAGAGTGTGGCCAGTAGGCGGCTACTCTCCTGGAGAAAGCATGAGCGGGCGCATCGCTACGGCCCCGGTCAAGGTGAGCTGGCTGATCGTCGTTGCACGGTTCAGTCTATGTCTGCTGGTCTGGGCCGCTCTGCTGCCGGCGGCCCTTGCCGCCGATCGCAACGAACCCAAACGGCTCCTCCTGCTCCATTCCTTCGGCCGGGATTTTCGTCCCTGGAGCGAATATGCCCGGAGCATCAAGGCCGAGTTCGAACAGCAATCCGCGTTTCCACTCGACATCCAGGAGCACGCGCTACTGACGGCCCGGTTCAACAATCCGGGACCGGAAGAGCCGTTTGTCGACTATCTGCGCTCCCTGTACCGCACCAGTCCGCCCGATATCGTGATGACTCTCGGAGCACCGGCAGCGCGCTTCGCCCAGAAATATCGCGAGCAGCTTTTCCCGGATACGCCGCTGGTGATGACGGCGGTCGAGGAACGGCAGGTGAACCGGGCGGCTTTGACCAAAAACGACGTCGTCGTTCCGGTGCGCAACGACTTCGGAGCATTCTTCGGCAGCATTCTTCGGGTGTTGCCGGAAACCCGGACCATTGCCGTGGTCATCGGCGCATCGCCTATCGAGAGGTTCTGGCTCGACGAAGTCAAACGGGAGGCTAAGCCCTTCGAGAACCGGATCGAGTTCATCTGGTACGCAGACCTGTCGTTTGAAGAGATATTGAAGCGGGCCTCCACGCTACCACCACATACGGTGCTGTTCTGGCAGCTGATGTCGGTCGACGGTGCCGGCGTCGCCCACGAAGGCGATCTGGCCTTGCGCAGGCTGCACGCCGTCGCCAACGCGCCGATCTTCTCCTATCAGGAAGCATTTTTCGGTCGTGAAACCGTCGGCGGCCCGATGCACTCGATAGCCGAGTCCAGCAAGGCAACTGTCAGCGCGGCGCTCCGAATCTTCGCGGGCGAGAGGCCGGGCGATATCAAGATCGAACCGATCGGATTTGCCGCGCCGAGATACGACTGGCGCGAGATGCAGCGTTGGGGCATCAGCGAGAGCGATTTGCCGACGGGAAGCCAGGTTCTGTTTCGCGAGCAGGGGCTCTGGGAAAGATATCGCTGGCAAATGGCAATGATCGCAGCAGCGTTCCTGGTCCAGTGCGGGCTGATCAGCGGGCTACTCCACGAGCGTCGCCGGCGTCGACTGGCGGACGTCGAGTCGCGGCAGCGCCTGGCGGAGCTCGCGCATCTCAGCCGCTATGCGGCCGCCGGCGAGATGACGACCTCCATCGCGCACGAGCTGAACCAGCCGCTCGGCGCGATCCTGACCAACGCCGAGACAGCGGAGCTCATGCTGAAGAGCGCCTCGCCGAACCTCGATGAACTCAGAGCCATCCTGGCCGACATCAGGCGCGACGATCAGCGGGCGAGCGAAGTGATCCGACGGCTGCGCAGCATGCTGAAAAAGACGCCCTTTGAAGTTCGATACATCGAACTGAACGATACCGTGGGGGATGTCATCGGGTTCGTCGCAGATGTGGCCAAGGGACGAGGCGTCGTGTTGAACTACGTTCCGGCACCGGCCGAACTTTACGTCCGGGGCGATCCGATTCACCTCCAGCAGGTTGTGCTCAATCTCATTGTCAATGCCCTGGACGCGATGTCCGAAATTCAGGCCGGCAAACGCGAAATCAGTGTAACGACGAACGTTTCCGGTGCCTGGGCGGAGATCCGGATCGGTGACACCGGCGCCGGCATCGCGATGGATGATCTCAAGAGCATTTTCAATCCGTTTTTCACCACCAAGCCGCAGGGCATGGGCATGGGCCTGGCGATCGCCCGGACCATCGTCGAGGCGCACCACGGCACGATTTCCGCCGAGAACGCGCCCTCCGACGGGGCGCTCTTCAAGATCAAGCTCCCGATCGCGCGCTAGGCTTTCGCGTTGCAGCAGTACGATTAACGCAACCGGCGCGCAGCCATTTCCCTTGATCTTTGTCAAAGAACGATCGGGCCGCGGATCGATCCTCCAAATGGTGACTCCGATGGAGGGTGTGATGCTTCGTTGTGCCAGGACCGTGATCGCGCTCGCGCTTTTGATGGCCATCCCGGCCGTCGCCTCGGCGCAGACGGCCGACAAACCTGCTGCTCCAAGCGCTCAAGCGCAGCCGGCAAGCCAGGCTCCGCCAAGCGCCGAACTCCTGAAGCCCGAGCAGCTCGAAGCGCTGGTGGCGCCGATCGCGCTTTATCCTGACGAGCTGCTGGCCAATGTGCTGGCCGCGTCGACCTATCCGCTGGAAGTCGTGCAGGCCGATCGCTGGCTGAAAGAACACAAGACGCTGAAGGGCGATGCGCTCAAGACCGAGGTCGAGAAGCAGGCCTGGGACGACAGCGTCAAGGCGCTCGCCAGCACGGCGGACGTTCTGACGATGATGAATGACAAGCTCGATTGGACCAAGAGCCTGGGTGACGCCGTGCTCGCGCAGCAGCCGGACGTGATGGATGCGATCCAGCGATTGCGCACCAAGGCCTATGACAACAAGAAGCTCGTCACGACCAAGCAGCAGAAGGTCAGTGTTCAGACGCAGGAAGACAGGCAGGTGGTCGTCATCGAACCCGCCGAGCCGGGAACGATGTACGTGCCCTACTACGAGCCAGCCACCGTTTACGGGGACTGGCCCTACGCGGAGTACCCGCCGTATTACTTCGGCTATCCGTCCTATATCGGCGCAGGCGTGGTCGCGGCGGGCCTCGCGTTTGGGACCGCCTGGGCGATCGGACGCTGGGGCAATTACTGGGGCGGCGGCTGCAACTGGGGCAACCGCAACGTCTATGTCAATCACCGGACCACCAACATCGCAAATGGCTGGCAGCACAATCCGGCGCACCGCCAGGGCGTGCGTTACAACAACACCAATGTTCAGCAGCGTTTTGGCAACAACAATCTGAAGGCGGGCGCCGCGGACCGGATGGACTTTCGTGGCCGCGACGGCCAGCAGGTCCTCAAGGATCGTCCGGGCGCCGGTGCCGCTGATCGCGCGGGCGATCGTGCAGGAGATCGAGCGGGTGACCGCGCTGGCGACCGTGCGGGTACGCGGGACCGGCCCGGTGGCGGCGATCGCGCCGGCGCCGCGGACCGCGCCAAGGGGAGTGCGAAGGGCGGAGGCGATCGAGCCAAGGGTGGTGGCGACCGCGCCAAGGCCGCCAACCGCGGCAGCGCCGGTGGCGGCAATCGCGCAGCTTCTGCCAATCGCGGTGGTGGAGGCAGCCGCGGCGGTGCCATGAACGTTTCCTCTGGCAGAGCGGCTGCAGCGGCTTCCGCCCGCGGGCGGTCGAGTATGGCGAGCATGCCCCGCGGTGGCGGTGGGGCGAGCTTCGCCGGGCGTGGCGGTGGCGGCATGTCTGCCGGAGGCGGCTTCCGAGGAGGCGGTGGCGGCGGACGGGGAGGCGGCGGCGGCCGGCGTTCCGATATCGCGTTGAAGCACGACGTCGTCTTGCTCGGCTATCTCGCCAATGGGCTCGGCTACTACCGCTTCAGCTATCTCGGCAGCAACAAGGCCTATGTTGGTGTCATGGCGCAGGAGGTCGAACGCGTGAACCCGGAGGCGGTGGCCCGCGGCAACGACGGTTACCTGGTTGTCTACTACGACAAGCTCGGATTGAAGTTCCGCACCTACAGCGATTGGCTCGCCGGCGGTGCGAGGATCCCCGCGGAGATCACGCCATGATCGGTCTGAAGTCACTTCATCGCGCGGCGTTGCCGGGCATCATGGCGCTGGTACTGCTGGGTTCGTCCGCGCTTGCGCAGCAATCCTTTTCTACGCCCGAGGATGCAGCGGCAGCTCTTGCCGCAGCGGTCAAGAGAGGTCCGGGCGATATTCTCAAGGTGCTCGGCAGGGCTGCCGACGACATCGTCTCGTCCGGCGACGAGGTCGCCGATGCAGATACACGCCAGCGCTTCACGTCGATGTATGATGCCAAGCATTCGATCAAGACGGAAGGCAACAAGAAGGCCACGCTGATGCTGGGGCCGGACGACTTCCCGTTCCCAATTCCACTCGTCAATGCAAAGAGCGGCTGGGAATTCGACACGGCCGAGGGACGGATCGAGGTGCTCTATCGTCGCATCGGCCGCAACGAGCTCGACGCGATCCAGACCGCGCTCGCCTATGTCGATGCCCAGAATGAATATGCCGAGAAGGATCGTGGTGAGGGCGTGGGCGTCTATGCGCAACGCATCGTCAGCAGCCCGGGCAAGAAGGACGGCCTGTTCTGGCGCGACGACAGCGATCCGAGCCCACTCGGTGCACTGGCGGCGGACGCCTCAGCCGAAGGCTACAAGGCCGGAAGTGTAGGGCCGAGCCCATATCATGGATACTTTTTCCGAATCCTGAAGGGGCAGGGATCGGATGCGCCCGGCGGTGCTCTCAACTACGTCGTCAAGGGCAAGATGATCGGTGGTTTCGCCCTGATCGCCTGGCCAGCCGAATACGGCAATTCCGGCGTCATGACCTTCCTGGTCAATCATGCCGGCACCGTCTACCAGAAGGATCTGGGAGAGCGCACCGAGTCTATTGCCCAGCGCACCACGCTGTTCGATCCGGACCAGACCTGGAAGAAGGTCGATGCCGCAAAACCCTGAGAGCAGGCGAGCTCGTCCGCGCGCGATCGCCGTTTGCTTGATGGCGATCGCACTGCTCGCGTTCGCCATTCCGGCGACGCCGTCGTATGGGCAGGCGAGCGGTCAGGTCCGGGTCAAGATCGTGAAAGCGGGCCTGCTGATCGGCGGCGGCGCGGGCAACGGCGTCTTGACCTATCGTGGTCGCGATTATCCGTTCAGCGTATCCGGCGTGAGTTTTGGCATCACCGCCGGCGCGACCGTCGGCCGGCTCGATGGCCGGGCCTCGGGCATCCGCGAGGTCGGCGACTTCGCCGGGACTTACAGTTCGGTCGGCGGTGGCGCTGCCCTGGTCGGCGGCATCAATGGCGTCCACCTGCGCAACGAAAAGGGCGTGACCATCGTGCTGCAAGGCCCCAAGGCGGGCATGGAGTTCGCCGCCAATCTCAGCACAATCACGATTTCGATGAGGTGAGGCGATCTTGAAATAGTGTTTTCGCCGGTCCTGCGCAAAACCGGATCGCATTTCGCGCCTTGTCCCTTTTATCGCGGGTACGTGCACCGGTCCCTTTAGGGACATCGACGCTATTCCGCAGCGAAAAATGAATTCAATTGTTTCATGTGGGTACATGCCCATATCCATTACCTCGCGGGTAATGGAAGGGATGAACTCCGCATGCTAGGTATTCGACCATGAACGCACATGCATCCACGGCACAGACTGAACGCAGCCAGCCGATCCATATCGGTGACCATTTGCGCGAATGGCGGCAGCGCCGCCGCATGAGCCAGCTCGATCTGGCGGGCGAGGCCGAGATCTCGGCGCGGCATCTGAGCTTCGTCGAGACCGGCCGCGCCGCCCCTTCGCGCGATATGGTGCTGAGGCTCGCCGAGCGTCTCGACGTGCCCTTGCGCGAACGCAACGTGCTGCTGGTCGCCGCCGGCTTTGCGCCGGCGTTTCCGCAGCGCCCGCTGGAGGATCCCGCCTTGAAATCAGCTCGCCGGGCGATCGACCTCGTCCTCAAAGCACACGAGCCCAATCCGGCGCTCGCCGTGGACCGGCACTGGAACCTGATCTCCGCCAACCGCATGGTGGCGCCGCTGCTCGACGGCATTCCGCAGCGTCTGCTCGGACAGCCCTTCAATGTGCTGCGGCTCGCCTTCCATCCCGAGGCGCTGGCGCCGCGCACGGTCAATCTCGCGGAATGGTGCGGGCATCTGCTGGAGCGGCTGCATCGGCAATGCGAAGCAACGGCCGATCCGGAGCTGATCAAGCTCTACAACGACCTGAAGAGCTACCCGATCCCGGCACGATCGGCGCCGCTGTCGAGCGACAATGTCGCCATCCCCTTCAAGCTGCGTCACGAGGGGGAGATACTTAGTTTCTTCTCCACCACCATGGTGTTCGGCACGCCCGTGGACATCACTCTGTCGGAGCTTGCGCTGGAGACGTTCTTTCCGGCCGACGAGCGCACCGCCGAGCGGCTGAAGCAGATGGCAGCAGCTATGAGCTAGCGCCCTTGCCTCGGGCCGGGTTCTGCCTATCTTTGGGCGAACCCTTGAAGTGCCCGAAGGAGGCGCCTGACATGAGCACGCTGAAACCGCTCCAGATCGACGTCGTCTCCGACGTGGTGTGCCCCTGGTGCTATATCGGCAAGCACCGCATCGAGAGCGCGCTGGCGCTCGTGCCCGACGTTCCGGTCAAGCTGAATTTCCGTCCCTTCTTCCTCAATCCCTGGGTGCCGCGCGAGGGCATCAGCCGCGAGGACTATCTCACCAAGAAGTTCGGCTCGGTCGAGGCCTATAAGGGCATTGCGGGGCGCGTCGTCGCGGCTGCCAGCGAGGAGGGCCTCGTCTACAAGCCGGAGCTGGTGGCGCGTCAGCCCAACACGACCGACTGCCATCGCCTGATCCTGTGGGCCGAAGCGATCGGCAAGGCGCCCGAGATGAAGCAGCGCCTGATGGAGCTGTACTTCCGCGATGGCGGCGACCTCACCGATGGGAACGTGCTGGTGCAGGCGGCCGCCGATGTCGGTCTCGACGCCGACGACGTGCGCCGGCGCCTTGCCACCGACGAGGACGTCGCGCGCGTCTCGGCCGACGCGCAGGAAGCCGCCGAGAAGGGCATCTCCGGCGTGCCGACATACGTGTTCGCGCAGAAATACGCCGTCTCCGGCGCGCAGGATCCGAACCTGCTCGCCCGCGCCATCCGCCAGGTCTCGGAGGAAATCAACGCGCAGGCGGCGGAGTAGGTTTCGCTTATTTGCGGAGGCGGCGGACCACGCGTCGCGCGGCCTCGTGCGTGGCGTTGAGGCTGACCAATGCTGCGTGAATGAGCGCCACGACCGGATCGTTCCGCCGCAGCGGGATCAGCACATCACCGATTGCGAAGCGTCCCCGCCAGATCGGGTTGATCATGGGGTGGTCGGCGCTCGCCGTGGAATCCGCACTGGCGATGGCGGGGTCGGCGCAGAGGTGGCGGGTGAGGTCGAGCGTGAGCTGCACGCCCGGCGAATATCTTGCAAAGCCTTCGTCGATGCCGAGCTTGAAGAAGAAGGCGCGGTCCTGATGGCGCAGCACCATGCCGGCGGCCACCGGAATCGTGCCGGCGCGCAAGCTGACGATCTCGCACTGTGCGGTCTCTGCCAGCGCCGGCACCGCGCGGCGGATGAAGGCCGCATCGCCCGCATGCTGGATCAGCGCGGTGCCGCGCTTGCCCTTCCAGCCGCTGGCTTCGAGTTGCAAAAATGTTTCGAGTGCGGGCCCGATCTCGTCAGGCCGGCGCGCGACCTCGAACACGACGGGCCCGTGCTCTTCGAGCCGATGGCGCAGACGGCGCAACTCCTTGAGCTTTTTGGCGCCCAGCGCATCGCGCAGCAGCGTCTCGCCGTCCTGCGTCGCGTCGAGGCTGGCGCGGATGTAGGAGCTGAGGACACGCGGCTTCAGACCGTCGCGATTCAGGACCCGGTTGAGCGAGGCCATCGCCGCGCCGTCGAGCGCGACGTCGTTCAGCACGAGCGCATGGGCACCGGCCTCGCGCGCCTGCTGCAACAGACGCGTCGCCGCCTCGATCGGAGCGTCGCGGTCGATCAGCGGGCTGCACAGCGTGCCATAGGGATGCGCGCTCACCAGCGCGGGCAGGGGAATCTTCCATGCCCGCCACAGCGAGATCGCCGGCATCAGCCCGATCAGCCGCGTCGAAGATCCGTCGAATGCGGGCAGTACGGAGGCATCCGTGCGGCCGCGCGCGGTTGCGCTGACGGCGAGCTCCCAGGCGGGCAGGTAATATCCGTTCGGCTCGACCGCCCGCTGCGCGAGCGCGCGCCATTGGCCGGGTTCGATCGCGGTGAGCGGGACGAGCGCGCGCGCCGCCGCGGCATGCTTTGCCGATGCCGGATTGATCGCTGCCTGGTGCGCGATGTCGACCACGTCCCGTCGTCCCCGTTCACGCGGGCTGAGCCCGGGTTACGCGGTCATCCTTAGCGCAAAGATTGGAAAATCCCGTTGGGAAGCCGCTTCAATTCGAGCGGTAGTGTTAACGTCTCATTGAGCATCCGGCGGCAGTCGCCGGATGCGCCATTGAATGTGGAAGCTACTGCTCGCCGGGCACGAAATGATCGCGGGCGCTTGCGCGTCCGCCGCCGGCCGCGTCGGTGATGGCGATGTCGATGTCACGCGAGGTCTTGGGCAGGTCGCTGGAGCCGACCTGCACCGACAGCCTGACCTCGCAGGTCTGGTCCTGCCCGACCTCGATGACGGGCTTGCCGTCGAGGCTGGCGTCGATGCCTGCGACGCGAATGGTGGCGCCGGGCAGACCGGAGACCTCGAGCGCAAACGATCGCTGCGCGCCCTTGTTGAGGATGCGGACGGTGTAGTCGTTGCGCACCCCGCCATCCGAGAGCTGGACGAAGAGGGGATTGCGCTCATGCAGCACGTTGACGTCCATCGTCGTACGGGTCGCGAGGGCATAGAGCATGATGGCGCCGACAATGGCGATGGCCGCGGCATAGATCAGCGTGCGCGGACGGATGATGCGGTAGAGCGGCGCCTTGCCCTCGCGCCGGCGCTGCATGTTGATGTCGGTGTCGTAGCCGATCAAGCCGGCGGGCCGACCGATCTCGCGCATTACGTTGTCGCAGGCGTCGATGCACAGGCCGCACTGGATGCAGCCGAGCTGGATTCCGTTACGGATGTCGACGCCGGTCGGGCAGACATTGATGCATTGATGGCAATCGACGCAGTCGCCGGCGAGCTCGCCATGCGCGCGGGCGGCGTCCGCCTTCTTCACCGACATACGCGGCTCGCCGCGGTCGCGGCGATAGGTGACGTTGAGCGCCCATTCGTCGGTCAGCGCCGCCTGGATGCGCGGCCACGGACACATGTAGATGCACATCTGCTCGCGGGCGTGACCGGCGAAGACATAGGTCGTGGCGGTGAGGATGCCGATCCAGAGATAGGCGATGAACGGGGCCTGGAAGGTGGCGAGCTCCTTCACCAGCGTCGGCGCGTCGGAAAAATAGAGCACCCAAGCGCCGCCCGTCCACCAGGCGATCATGATCCAGAGAAAGTGTTTCAGCACGACCTTCCGGATGTGACCAAACGTCCAGTAGCGCTTGTCGCCCTGCATGCGCTCGCGCCGGTCGCCCTCGACCCAGCGCTCGACCGCATAGAACAGGTCGGTCCACACCGTCTGCGGGCACATGTAGCCGCACCACAGCCGGCCGGCGACCGCGTTCATCAGGAACAGCGTCATCGCCGCGATGATCAGCAGACCGGTGAAATAGTAGACCTCCTGTGGCCACAGCTCGATGAAGAAGAAGTAGAAGCGCCGATGCGGGAAATCGATCAGCACGGCCTGGTCGGGCAGGCCGGGTCCGCGATTCCAGCGCACGAAGGGGAGGAGATAATAGGTCTCGAGCGTGACGCAGAGGATCGCCCATTTGATGCGGCGGAAAGGGCCGTGGACGGATTGCGGGTAGACCTTCCTCCGCTTCTCGTAGAGAGGTCCCTCGATGAAAGTGTCGTCGCTCATGCTGCGCTTCCCGCGTTTGCGTCAGCGAGGCCCTATTCCGGTGCGCAGAAGAGGCGGTACAAGGTCTCCAGCACCGAGCGGACCTCCTGGCTCGCGATGCTGTAGTATATCGTCTGGCCGTCCCGCCTGGGTTTGACCAGGCTCAATGCGCGCATCTTTCCGAGATGCTGGGATAGTGCGGCCGACGACAGGCCTGCGATATCGGCGAGTTCGCCGACGGACTTTTCGCCGTCCAGCATGTTGCAGAGAACCAGCAGCCGCTTGGGATTGCCCATGGCGGAAAGGAGGCGGGAGGCCTCTTCGGCCTTCTCCTCCAGAGCGAGCAGTTCCTGATTCCGGGGCTTGCGCTTCATGACTGTTCGATATATTAGTATATTCGAAAATACGAAACAACTGAAATAACTGTCATCGGTGCCCGCGAGAGGGGCGCCCCCGATCCGGAGGGCTCATGGTCTCGACATCATTTACACCGATCGCCTCCCTCGCTGGCGGCGTCCTGATCGGCGTCGCCGCCGTTCTGCTGATGTGGGCGACGGGACGGATTGCCGGGGTCAGCGGCATCGCGACGCGGCTGTTCCCGCCCTATGAGGACGGCGAATTCGCCGGGCGTTTCGCCTTCGTCGCCGGTCTCGTCGCCGCGCCCGTGCTGGTGCGGCTTGTCACCGGAAGCCTGCCGGCGCAGACGATCGAGGCGGGGACGACCGTTCTGATTGTCGGCGGACTGCTCACGGGTTTCGGTTCGGTGTGGGGCAGCGGCTGCACCTCAGGCCACGGCGTCTGCGGCTTGTCGCGGCTCTCGGTGCGCTCGCTGGTCGCGACCGTCATCTTCATGGCGGCGGGCATGGCGACCGTCTTCCTGATGCGGCACTGGAGCTGATGACGATGGCAATCCTGGTCCAATTCGCGATCGGCCTGATCTTCGGTCTCGGCCTCATCGTCTCGGGCATGTCGAACCCGGCGAAGGTTCTGAACTTCCTCGACATCGGCGGCATCCCGGCAGGCACGTGGGACGCCAGCCTTGCCTTCGTGATGGCGGGCGCGGTGGCCGTGACCTTCATCGGCTTCAACCGCGTCCTGAAGCTCACGCGGCCGTTCTTCGCCGAACGATTTTATCTTCCGACGCGAAGCGACATCGATCCCAGGATCGTCGCAGGTCCCGCGATCTTCGGCGTCGGCTGGGGACTGGCGGGGTTCTGTCCGGGGCCGGCGCTGACCGCGCTCGGGTTCGGCTCGGCCTCCGCCTTCATCTTCGTTGCGGCGATGTGTGCCGGCATGGTGCTCGCCCGCTTCGTCACTCACCGGCCGTCATTGACGCGCTTCGTCACGCCGGCCGATCCGCTCGAAACCTGAAGTCACCGTGAAAGAGTAAGCATGGACAAGAACTATCCAGAGATCACCCGGCAAATCTCCGCCAACATGCGCAAGCTGCGAAGCGACATTCCCGACACCATGAAGGGATTTGCCGCGCTGGCCCAGGCCGCGACGCGTGACGGGGCGCTGGACAAGAAGACCAAGGAGCTGATCGCGCTGGCGCTCGGCGTCGCCGCGCATTGCGACGGCTGCATCGGCTTTCACACCGAGGCCCTCGTCAAGCTCGGCGCGACGCGCGAGGAGGTCGAAGAGACGCTCGGCATGGCCGTCTATATGGGCGGCGGGCCGTCGCTGATGTACGCAGCCGATGCGATCGCAGCCTACGAGCAATTTCAGCAGCAATCGGTTGCCGCCTGACGCCTGTGATCGGATGCACCCATATGGAAGGGACCGGGCGAGTTGTCTCGTCCGGTCCCGTCCGTCTTGGTTCTACCGATTACCAGCCACCGACGCCCACGCTGACGCCGGGAGCGCGAATGCCGACGCCGCCTCGCGGGCCGTCGTCCCAGTCGCGATAGGTGCGGCGTTCATAATAGCGCTCGCGCGGCATGGTGGCATAGGAGTCGCGCACGATCACGCGCGCGCCGCCGCGGGTGCGATAGCAATTGCCGGCGTCATCGCAGACGAGCCGGACTTCCTGGATGAGATTGGGGTTGGCGTATTCGCTGGTCGTGTAGATGTCGGCGGCCTTCGCGCCGCTCGCCGCAGCGATGGCCGCGACGCCGGCCAGCAGTGCAATCGTAAATGTCCGCATCATATCCTCCTCCGAAACTGCCCTCTGCGGTAACAAGAAGGGGAGGCGGCGATCGTTCCGGCCCAAATGCAGGATTTTCCCGGAACTGGTGGCGCGCGGACAATGTTCCCCGGGGGCGACACGCGCCAATCCGGCGAAGCATCATGATTGCCGCGAGCCGTTTGCCGATTTCCTCTCTGCGGGGAGGCTCAAGCAGCACTGCGGATCTGGTCTCGGATGCGCTCGCTATGTTCCGCCTTACACAGGGCTGACGACGAGGCCTGTCAGATCGGCTCATAAACCTCGGACCCGCAGATGTCGTCGGCTTCCGCGCGGCGGCGATCGACGACCTTTCCGCCGGTGATGGTGACAATGTAGGTCTGGGCGCCAAGCGCGGTGCCGGTTGCGGAGGTGAGCTGCGCGCGGACGCAGGCGGTCCAGCCGGGTCCTCGCACCTCACGATGCGGCGAGGCGACGTGCACCTCGCGCGGGTATGACGTGTTGAGGAAGACGACATCGATCTGCTCGCGCACCACGCGCTTGACGTCGGGGGGCGGCTCGGGCGGTGGCTGCTCGGCTTCCTTCATGCGCATGAACTCGGGCACCGGCGCGCGGCTGTCGGCAAAGCCGCAGGCACCGAGTGCGAGCGCGCTGACCAGCAGCGCCGCATGAGCAATGATCCGCAACATCCGTGAAGGGTCCCCCTGCGGGCCAACAGATAGGCACGAATGCGATCTGGCGAAGTCCTGGCCGATCAAGATTTGCTGAAGGCCTGGAACGCACGGCATTTGCTATTAGGGGATTGCAGGCTAGTTTGTACCCCAGACGAAGGGGATTGCGCCAATGAGGATTTTGGTCATAGCGGCTGCGGTGCTGGCATTGGTGGGCAGCTCGGCTCAGGCGCAGATGGGTGGCGGCAGACGCCAGCCTAGCGAGGGCCAGAAGGCGGACACCAAGCCCAAGGTCGACGAGGGGGCCTACAAGGCGGCGCTCGAGCGCATCCCGGAGCCCAAGGAGAAGTATGATCCGTGGGGTGGGGCGCGTCCGCCTGAACCTGCCAAGAAGCCCAAATAAACCTGATGGGCGCTGGCGACGGGCCAGTGCCATCTGATCGCTGCCACCGAGGATCTCGATCAGCCCAGTGCAAGAGTTTGCGGCATCGTCGGCGATCGCGCTCGTGCTGGCGGCCTGGCCTTGCGTCGCTGCCATCGTAGCAGGCACTCATAACCGTGTTGTGGATGCGATACGAACAGTCGTTCACATCGTGCGCGCTATTGCACGAAAGCGAGACCGACGCGCCTGTCGCTGCGCCATACGGGGCGGCAAGTCCGCACGAAATTGTCGCGCGCGATCGAGAGTGTGAACGATTGCGGCAATGTGACGGGGGTCTCGAGGTCGATCGCCACGCCGCCTGCGGACATGTTTCGCACGGTGCACGCGATGCCGTTGTTTTCAAAGGTGATCGTTCCACCCTTGAAAACACGGTAACGTTGGGCTGCACGCTTCTCGGTCATCTGCGTTGATCCACAATGATGATTGTGAAGTAGTGCATAGAAATTACGTTGAACTAAACTCAATACTGGCGCTACTTGCACAGCGCTTCAGATTTCGTTTACGACGTTGAAGCGGTGAGTCACGTCCCGCCGACTTTCCTCACAAGCCTTTCCTTTATGGCCTTACGCGCCGATGGAGATTCCGATGAAGACCATGCTTTCGATCCTGTTCACCGCAGCGCTTTCGCTGTCGTCGATGCCCGCCCACGCCGTCAAGTGGGACCTCTCGACCATGACTTGCAAGCAGTTCCTCGAGAGCGGCGAAGACAACATCGCGGTCGTGCTGACCTGGATGGACGGCTGGTACAAGGGCGACGAGGACAACGCGATCATCGACACCGAGGTGTTCATCGAGAACGCCAAGAAGTTCGGGGCCTATTGCGGAAAGAATCCGACCGTCAGCGTCGTCACCGCGGCCGACGAGATCCTCGGTAAGTAACTCTTGAAGCGGACTGAAGCGCGGACGCAATCGCGCTTCGGCCTCTCGCTTCGATGCAAACGTAATGGAGAGCCGCGGTGCGCCTTGCGCTCACGCGGCTCTCGTCTTTTGCGACGATGCTCAGCCCGGCAGCATCGCGAACGCGCTCGACACCATTGCCACCGGCTTGTTGTCGGCGGCCGAGAGCAGCGTGACGCGGCCGAAGCTCATGGTGCGCCCGAGCCGCACCACGCGGGCGTCCGCGAGCACGTCCGACGAGGTGGCCGCGCGCATGAAATGCGTGGTCTGGTCGACCGTGGTCATCGGACGGTAGCCGCGATTGGCGGCGAGGATTGCGATGACCATCGCGGTGTCGGCGAGGGCCATCAGCGCCTGGCCGCAGACCACGCCGCCGTTCCGGCACAGCCGCTCCGAAAATGCCATCCGGAGCAGCGCACCCGGCTGCCAGTCCGGCGCATCCGCAGGCTGCGCGTGCTCGATGCGCTCGACCGAGAGGTTGAGATCCTGGACCCAGGGCGCAAAGACCTCGCCGAGGATGCGTCTGGCCTCAGTGATGCCGAACTCGGCTTCTGGCTGCGATGGCATTGCGGCGTGTCCTCCATTGTTGCCGGATGTTTCTGCCATTCTGCGCGGATCGGCACGGCAAAGTCACCCGGTCTGATGCAGGTCCCGTCGGCTTGAAAATGCCTGACTTCGCCCGATATGATGCCGCGCTTGGGATCGGGTGGATGATGTTGCGTCGGTGTGTCCTCGTGTTTTGGCTGGTGGCGCTCGGCATCGTGCTGGACGGGTGCACAAGATGCGGCCCGATCTGGGACGACTGGCTGCACGCGCCGAAATCGTGCAGATCGGACCGGCTCTAGCGGGCCATTCGGCCCTGAGCGACCCCAGCGGTCACGGACGGGCTGTGATAGGGATGACAGGCGCGGCTGATCCGCGCCGCCATGATGATCAAGGAGTAGATGATGAAGCTTTTCCGTATGGCGGCGGTGCTGGCCGTGCTGGCGGGACCGGCCTACGCGCAAATGCCCAATATCAATTTGATGCAGGACGCGCCGAGCAAGTCCCCGGAAGAAAAGGCCGCGGATGCGGAGCGTGAAAAGGTCTACAAGGAAACGCTGAAGAAGATTCCGGACGCCAAGTCGTCCAACGATCCCTGGGGCGGCATGCGCTCCGATCCGCCGAAGCAGGCTGCGCCGAAGGCATCGGCCGCAACCACCAGCGCGCCGAAGAAGACCAAGACCGGCACGGCCGCCAACTGAGCCCTTTCGGCCGGAGGCGGCATGCGCCTTTCGGCCGGGACTCCTCTTCGTCCGATCCGCTCCCTACATTGCCGGCAGATGTTGCGTAGAGGAGGACAGGTCATGGCCGATCGTCCGCGGGATCTCGCCGAGCGGATGGCGCGCCGGCGCAGGATCGGCGGCAAGCCGGGCGAGCACGCCGGTGACGGCTATCTGCGCGAGACCTTCACGCTGCCGCGCGCGGCGGCGCGGGCGAGGGCGCAGGCCTTCTTCGCCCGCTACCCCAAGGCCGGCTATATGAGCGCGGTCGAGACTTGGCGCGAGCTGCCCGGCGGCGACATCGAATTCACCATGCGGCGGCTGCCCAGCGCCGATTGAGGTCGGCCCCTAGTCGAGCGTCTCGGCGACGATGCGGATGCGGAACACGGGCTCCTTGGTCTCGTCCAGGAGTTCCATGTGCCATTCGGAATTTTCCTGGAGCTTGCGGGCGATGCCCGCGGCCATGTCGGCGCAGACGCTGGTCATCTCCTTCCAGGCCAGATCGCGGTCGGCAAATTCCGACGCCTGGTCCGCACAGCCGGAATAGCGGCCATTCCGGATTCGAAAGAAATAGAGCGGCATGGCTGGCACCGATCGCGTGACGGCCCCGCCCCCAAGGCTCACGGCGCGCAGTGCAATCCCAAACCACAGGCAGATCAATTCCGGGCGGCTACGGGATAACCGGGGCGCATAGGAGGGGCCGTGACGCCGATCTCGGCGCGTCCGGTTCAGGCCGTTTTGCGCCCGATGGCCTTCAGCTCCCGATCGATGCGCAGCTGCACCCGCCGGATCGCCAGCAGGTCGATCTTGGTCTCGGTCTTGCCGGTCTTGACCTGCTCACCGATGCGGAACTGCCATTGCCAGATTCCGGGAATGGCCGTCTTGGCGACGGTGAATTCGACGCCCCTGTGATTCATGGTTACCTCCCCACGATTCACTTTCGATCACTGTAACATGTTGGCCGTCACGATATTCCCGCGACAAGCAAAATCCGCTGGTAAGCCTTGGACGGTTCACGGAAATCTCGCGAGCGCGCGCGCCCCGAAGCAAACGAAATCGAATTCCGAAAGAGGCCCGCCCGCAAAGCGATGCAAGACCATCGCCCAGTGCGCGCTGATGCAGTTGAGCGCGGCTCAGGAACTCTGTTCATGGTCGGAGAACCACGGGATCGTTCGATGGTCATGAGTTAACGATCGGTTGTGACGCCGGCGATCCCGATCAAACGGGAAGAGCCAAGGCCCGCCTCGATGCGCGCGACGGCATGTGGCTTGCTTGGCCTCGTGACGGCAAGCAACATGAGCGCGTCATGCTCGGCATTCCCCGCCGCTACAGTCATTTCGTCTTCGGTGTCCTCCAGTCCGGACTGACCTCGCTGATCGCCGCCGGGATCGCCAGCTTGCCGGCTGACGGCGCGATACTGTTCGCCCGGCACTGGATGCTGTCATGGCTGATCGCATGGGCCGCGATGCTGCCCGTGGTGCTGCTGGCGGCGCCCGCGATCCGCGCCTTCTCGCTGCGGCTGACGCGGGAGGAGAGGGGCCCGTGAACCGGCCGGCATGAAAAAAACCCGCCTGGGGAGAGCCAGGCGGGGTCAAAGGTTATTGGAGGCTGAGGTGCTGGGCTGCAACACCATAAGCCCAATGACCCTAGCCGGCTGAGCTTACGACAGCCTGACAAGCCCGCGAATCGAATCCAGGCCGGCGCTCACCCATGTCCACCAACAGAAAACCCCGCTCGTGGGAGAGCGGGGTCGTCGGTTGGGTATGGAGGCCCGGTGTTGGCCCACCGGGCGAGACGACATTAGGCGGCCAGGCTTACGGGTGCCTGACGGCGGCATCGAAACCCGCCGACGGAGAGGCCGCAGACTGGCCCCGCACCGGTCCCAATTTGGCCACCCGATCGCAACACTCGGGCCACAGCCGCAGGCGAGATTCCGCAAGGTCCGGTGCAGCCATGGGGGAAACGTGGCTTGCCGGCAACGGGGTAGCATCATGGATAACGTAGAGCGGTCGTTTGCCGCCGCGACGGCGGTTGGCTTTGTCGTGCTGGTGATCGGCATCGGGCTGCTGGCGCTCATGTAGACTTGGCCGGCATGCGCCGGCGGCAGCTGGCCCCGTCTTTCAAAAAATTGGAAAACAACCCCATGCACAGTAGGCGGGTTGGGGATTTGCCTGCTGGGTCAATGATTTAGAGGTAGTATTTAGATACCTTTTGCACGCGCAATCGCCCTGCGGCCGGGCATATTGCCGACGCGTGATGCCGGGCCTTGCGTTGACCAGGGCGGCCGCTGCCAGCCGTCGCTTTCGGTGACGCATCCCGGACGCCCGCCGCATTGCCGGCGCGCCTGGTCGGCTCCGCAACCCGTCCTGATGGCCCTAGTGAACCTTGATCACGTCCAGGGGCAGGCGGAGCTCGGCGGCACGCTCCTGGCGGTCCTTTTTGCGGAACTCGTTTTCCTTCCGCTCGAACTTGACCATCTCCTCATGCGCTGCCTCCAGCAGGCGATTGCGCCTGGTTGCATCCTGGTGCGTGTCTTCCGTCATGACCGAGATCCCCACTGTTGCGCTCCAACTCAGCGAAGCCGCAGGCCGCGAAAAGGTTCGATGCCGCAAGATTACGGAATTATGACGGCGCTCTGCTCATGCGTCTTTGATGCACGTCAGCTTCGGCCGAAAAACGATGCTGCGAGATTGGCGTCAGAGGCGTTGCAGCGCAAGTTCGGAGAGCCTCCACCGAGAGGCCTCCAACCGAGACGGCTCACTGCCGCCTGACGATGTCGAAGACGAACCTGACCTGCATCACGGGACCATGTGCGTCCCTGACTTCAATCGACATCTTGCGGCTTTGCATGCCTTTGAAGTTTCGCACGGCGTCCCATGACAGGCTGGCCAGCGCGCGGGCGGCTTCTTCCTGGACCGCGAGCAAATCTTGCAATTCGAGTCCTTCTTCGTCGGGAACTATCTCGTCCCCGTCGCGCAGGTCGAAGTAATAGATGGCCATCGCAGGCGCTCTCGAAAATGCAGGCGGGAGTGCGCGTCTCTCTCAGCCACCGGCGCCCACGGGAGTGCCCGGCCGGTGATGGGGGACAATGAGTTGGCGGCCGGTTGGTTGCTCAAGGTGAGGCGACGGTATCCGGTCGGCAAGATCGGGTCTCTCAGTCGCAGCTCAGTTACACACTTCGGCTTGGTTGGTTCCGTCAGGGCCGGTAAACCCCGGCTTGCCGCGCTCAAGCCTGCAGCCCGGACGCACCGGTCGACACCCGCCCGTCGAGCAGAAGAGCTGGCCTGAGGATTTTGCTTGTGGCTTGGGCGGAGATGAATCCATCTGTTTGCGCCCGTCGTCACGCGCCTTCGTCTCGTCACGGGTTGCGACCGGCTTCTTGTCCTGGACCTTCTCGCACTCGTTGTCGTCGTTGACCCGATAGCCCGCGCGACAGGTGATCTTCACGCAAGCGTCGCCATCAGCCCTGGAGCCGCGATCGCAGACCAGCGGACAGACACGCCCCTGCTTGCTCTTGATCGCGTCGAGAGCGTCGAAGCTCGCCAGCTTGGTGTCGAACTTCGTCTCGGCATGCTTGTTGAACAGCGTCAGCGAGCGCTGCGCGGCGGTGGTCCATTCTCCGTCCGCTGCACCCGTCAGGCACCCGACGCGACGGAGTTCTGACTGCACCAGTTTGGCCGTCTCCTGCGGCGAGAGGCTGGGCGCCGATTGCGTTGGGGCAACTGCGGCGACCTTCTGCTCGACGTCACGCTGAACCTTCTCAGTCGCCTGCTTTGCAGCCAGCTCGGAAGCCGCCTTGTCGTTCGCGATCTTGTCGGCGAGCGCCTTCTCGGCGGCCTGCTTGTCGGCCAGCGCCTTGGCCACGGCNGCCTCGGCATCCTTCCTGCGCTGCTCGGCTGCGGCCGCCTTGGCCTCCTCGACCTGCTTTGCCTTCTCGGCCGCGAGCCGGGCATCCTCTGCGGCCTTGGCGGCGGCTGCGGCCTTGTCCTGTTCGGCTTTGTTGGCGCGCTCAGCCGTGAGCCGCGCCTTTTCGTCCTCAGCCTGGCGCGCCTTGGCCACTGCAGCTGCGCGCGCCTCTTCGGCCGCAACGTTCTTCAACTGCGCACGAGCGAGACCTGCATAGAACCCTTCGGGATAAGCCTGGAGGAATGCTTCCCATCCGTCCCGGTTTCCTGTCTGCAGGGCAAGCTCATAGTCCCGGCGGATCCCGTCCTGAGGGTTTGCCTGCGGCCCTTGCGGCGCGGTGACCAAAGGCTTTGCAGGAACCAGCGCCACATCATCGCCGCCGAGCGAGCCATAGACATAGGGCTCCTGCTTGTAGCCGGTGTTCTTCAGGACATCGTCGCGCACGAAGCCGAAGGCCTTGCGCAGGTCGAGCCCCGGCGTCGGCAGACGCTCGACCAGAGCCGCCGCGAACGGGCTGTTCTTGGAGTCGCCATCCGAGGCCGTCGAGCCCGCCTTGGCCGCGAAGGCGATCATGGTGTTCGGGCTGGTCGGCTCGATCTTGGCGAGACCCCGGCCAATGGCGCGGGAAGCGACCGTGCGCTTCATCGTCTTGGCGAACGGGTTGTCCCTGCAGGCGTCGAGAATGACGAGGCGAAGTTGCTTGGCCGGCTCCACGGCAAACAGCGCCCGGTCCAGCGCGACGGTCTCGTCGAGCACGTCGCCGTCCGTTTCCAGCGCGGCATCCGTGGGGATCAAATAGTTCGTGCCGTCGAGCTCGATGCCGTGNCCGGCATAGTANATGACGGCAACTTGGGCATCGCGGGTCCTGCCCGCGAACTCGCGCANCGACCGGCGCATGTCGGCGGCGTTGAGGTCGAGCCTGACATCGACATNGTCGAAGCCGGCNTTCTTGAACATGCCGCCGACCAGGGTGGCATCGTTGACCGGGTTGCTGAGCCGCGGGACGCTCTTGTAGGCCGAATTGCCGATCACCAGCGCCACGCGCCTTTCCGCGTGCGCCGAGCCGCTGCCCACGCAGATCGCAAAAATAATCAAGGCAAATAGCCGAAAAGTGCCCATTGCAGCCTCAAATCACAATGCAATCAGAGTATTCGAAGTGTTTCATCAGCAACGAAGATGCATGCACCGAAAGGTTTCTTCGTCGCCCGGCGTTTGTCTTCAGGGACAGATTTCGCGGTGCCCTTGCTGCCCAACCACGATGTCAACTCGACAGCCCTTCTGGACTGGACGGCAGGTCCTACTGTCGCAATAGATCTGGCCCGTCGCCTGCGGCTTCGCGGGCGTGGCCTCGACCTTCTTCCTCTCGTCGTCGCGCGGCTTGGCGTCCTCGCGGGTCGCGACCGGCTTCTTGTCCTGGACCTTCTCGCATTCGTTGTCGTCGTTGACGCGATAGCCGGCGCGACAGGTGATCTTCACGCACGTATCGCCATCAGCCCTGAAGCCGCGGTCGCAGACCAGCGGGCAGACGCGCCCCGGCTTGCTCTTGATCGCGTCGAGGGCGTCGAAGCTCGCCAGCCTGGTGTCGAGCTTCGTCCCGGCATGCTTGTTGAACAGCGTCAGCGAGCGCTGCGCGGCGGTGTTCCATTCTCCGTCCGCTGCAGCCGTCAGACACCCGACGCGACGGAGTTCTGACTGCACCAGTTTGGCGGTCTCCTGCGGCGAGAGGCTGGGTGCCGATTGCGTTGGGGCAACGGCGGCGACCTTCGGCTCGACGTCACGCTGAGCCTTCTCGGTCGCCTGCTTTGCGGCAAGCTCGGAAGCCGCCTTGTCGTTCGCGATCTTGTCGGCGAGCGCCTTCTCGGCGGCCTGCTTGTCGGCGAGCGCCCTGGCGACGGCGGCCTCGGCATCCTTCCTGCGCTGCTCGGCTGCGGCAGCCTTCGCTTCCTCGACCTGCTTGGCCTTCTCGGCCGCGAGCCGGGCATCCTCGGCGGCCTTGGCGGCGGCAGCCGCCTTGTCCTGCTCGGCCTTCTTGGCGCGGTCCGCCGCAAGCCGAGCCTTCTCGTCTTCGGCCTGCCGAGCCTTGTCTGCGGCTACAGTGCGGGTTTCTTCGGCGGCGATCTTGTTCAACTGGCCCTTGGCGAGATCGGTGTAGAAGCCACTCGGAAAGCGGTTGAGGAAGGCAGTCCATCCTTCACGCGTGCCAAGCTGAAGCGCCAGCTCGTAGTCGCGCCGGATTTCGCTGTCGGGG
>NZ_KI421444.1:120461-253299 GCF_000472645.1 Bradyrhizobium sp. WSM2254
GGGATCAAATAGTTCGTGCCGTCCAGCTCGATGCCGTGCCCGGCATAGTANATGACGGCAACTTGGGCATCGCGGGTCCTGCCCGCGAACTCGCGCAGCGACCGGCGCATGTCGGCGGCGTTGAGGTCGAGCCTGACATCGACATTGTCGAAGCCGGCATTCTTGAACATGCCGCCGACCAGGGTGGCATCGTTGACCGGGTTGCTGAGCCGGGGGACGCTCTTGTAGGCGGAATTGCCGATCACAAGCGCGACGCGCCGTTCGGCCATCGCCGGTCCGCATCCGAGCCACACAGCAAAAAAGATCAAGAAAAACCGAAGCGCGCCCATTANAGCCCCAAATCAAACGTGAGCAGCGTATTCACAGCCTGCCGAAAGGCAAGCGGACGGTATGTGAGGTCGATCACGAAAGGAGACCAGAAAATGACGGTGACACTCAAACGTAGGTAACCGAGGTGAAGGGCGTGGTTACCAATATCCGCGACTTTTAAGCACTGTCACCTCAACCGCTTTGATGCGGCAAGCGGGCTGCATCGGCCTTTCTTCCCCGCTCGTGGCTGAGCCTCACTCAGTTACAAACTTCGACGCTACCAGTAGAGCCGCCCGCGTTATTAGCGCCCCGCTGGGCCGCTGACACCCCACTCAAGATTTCGAGGTGACATCCCGGCCGGACCGGCCGACAGCCCGCATTGTTACAATAGATTTGCCCAGTCGCCTGGGGCTTCGAGGGCGCGCCCTCGACCTTCTTCCTCTCGTCGTCCCGCGGCTTGGCATCCTCGCGGGTCGCGACGGGCTTCTTGTCCTGGACCTTCTCGCACTCGTTATCGTCGTTGACGCGATAGCCCGCGCGGCAGGTGATCTTCACGCAGGTATCGCCATCAGCCCTGGAGCCGCGGTCGCAGACCAGCGGGCAGACGCGCCCCGGCTTGCTCTTGATCGCGTCGAGGGCGTCGAAGCTCGCCAGCTTGGTGTCGAACTTCGTTCCGGCATGCTTGTTGAACAGCGTCAGCGAGCGCTGCGCGGCGGCGTTCCATTCGCCGTCCGCTGCACCCGTCAGNCACCCGACGCGACGGAGCTCTGACTGCACCAGTTTGGCAGTCTCCTGCGGCGAGAGGCTGGGCGCCGATTGCGTTGGGGCAACTGCTGCGACCTTCTGCTCGCCGTCACGCTGGGTTTTTTCCGCCGCCTGCTTTGCGGCTAGCTCGGCGGCCGCCTTGTCGTTCGCGATCTTGTCGGCGAGCGCCCTCTCGGCAGCCTGCTTGTCGGCCAGCGCCTTGGCCACGGCGGCCTCGGCGTCCTTCCTGCGTTGCTCGGCTGCGGCCGCCTTGGCTTCCTCGACCTGCTTGGCCTTCTCGGCGGCGAGCCGGGCATCCTCGGCGGCCTTGGCGGCGGCAGCCGCCTTGTCCTGCTCGGCCTTCTTGGCTCGCTCCGCGACAAGCCGCGCCTTCTCGTCTTCGGCCTGCCTGGCCTTCTCGGCTGCGGCCGCGCGCGCATCTTCGGCCCCGATCTTCTTCAACTGCACCCGCGCAAGGTTCGCATAGAATCCCTCAGGATAGGTCTGGAGAAACGCTTCCCATGCGTCGCGATCACCCGCCTGCAAGGCCAGCTCATAGTCGCGGCGAACCGCATCTTGGGGATTTGCCTGCGGCCCGGTGGCGATCGGCTTTGCCGCGACCAGCGGCACGTCGTCGCCGCCGAGCGAGCCGTANACATAGGGCTCCTGCTTGTAGCCGGTGTTCTTCAAGACATCGTCGCGGACNAAGCCNAAGGCCTTGCGCAGATCGAGCCCCGGCGTCGGCAGCCGCTCGACCAGGGCTGCCGCGAACGGACTGTTCTTGGAGTCGCCGTCTGACGCAGTCGAGCCCGCCTTGGCGGCGAAGGCAATCATGGTGTTCGGGCTGGTCGGCTCGATCTTGGCAAGACCCCGGCCAACGGCGCGGGAAGCGACCGTGCGCTTCATCGTCTTGGCGAACGGATTGTCCCTGCAGGCGTCCAGAATGACGAGGCGAAGCTGCTTGGCAGGCTCCACCGCAAAGAGCGCCCGGTCCAGCGCGACGGTCTCGTCGAGCACGTCGCCGTCCGTTTCCAGCGCGGCATCNGTGGGGATCAAATAGTTCGTGCCGTCNAGCTCGATGCCGTGTCCGGCATAGTANATGACGGCAACTTGGGCATCGCGGGTCCTGCCCGCGAACTCGCGCANCGACCGGCGCATGTCGGCGGCGTTGAGGTCGAGCCTGACATCGACATCGTCGAAGCCGGCCTTCTTGAACATGCCGCCGACCAGGGTGGCATCGTTCGCCGGGTTGGTGAGCCGGGGGACGCTCTTGTAGGCGGAATTGCCGATCACCAGCGCGACGCGCCGTTCGGCCATCGCCGGTCCGCATCCGAGCCAAACAGCAAAAAAGATCAAGAAAAACCGAAGCGCGCCCATTACAGCCCCAAATCAAACGCGAGCAGCGTATTCGCAGCCTGCCGAAAGGCAAGCGGACGGTATGTGATGTACATCACTAGTCGGGTCGTCAGTTCCCGTCTGCTGTGCTGTCAACCACGAGCTTTCCAAATGAAAGAGGCCGCCAGCTGAGGCGGCCTTTATTTCCTGGGTCTGACCAAAATTGCACATGCAGGATCGCCGAAGCAGTCCATGCTCAGTCATGACCGCAAAAGCGAAAAAGCTCACCCATGAAGAGTTCGCCTCCTTGCTCGCGGTCGGTAACGCGTCTGCAAACAGTGCTGCGCCTGCGATCCCTGCCAAACATCGCGCCCGATTGATCGCGCTGGGCTACATGGTCTTTCTTCAGGGCAGGCTGCGAATGACCACGCCGGGACGGATCCGGATCTATGCCGGGCAACTCGATAGCTGAGGCGTGCCTTGCGTCTACGCTGGCTTTGGCGGTTGAAGCCCCGGCGATGTAAGCCATTCGCTCATGTGCGAGCCGGTCTCGGCTTGTCTGGCTTTGCGGAGGAGGGTTTCGCGCTCAAGGCCGTGCGGGAGCTTCTTGGCTTGCTCTCTTAATCGTTCGGCTTCTCGGGCCAGGCGCTCTTCGAGGGACAGGGTGTGCTTGAACCTGCGACGATGTTGCATGACTCGCCTCGTGGCTTACGGGTCCTAACCGTTGGGTTTGAGTTCTAGCGATCTTAATATGCAGACGCGCCGCGTTCTGTTCCAAAGTGAACATTTCACATTTCATGGTCTTCTTCTGGCGGAACGGCCCGGCCTTTATTCGTTGCACCTCAAACGGGTTAATCCAAACTCCTCAGGAATAGGTTGGCCTGTCCCAATTGGACACGGATGCCCCTTTTGAGCAGTCACGGTTTCCCGCTAACGGGCATAAGCTGAATTGGCCCACCGGACGGATCCAGCCCCTAATCCGGGGGAGCGGGGCGGCCCTACCGCGCACCAGCGAGGCGGGGCCGCTGCGCGTGGGGCCTCCGCTTGCAAATCCTGATTAAGCCGATTGCCCCATCGCACGGGGATGGCGCCCTGGTGCATGTTGATGTGCATGGGCCGGCGGTAGCCTTGGCTGGCCCGGTACCTTGGCCCCAGCTCGCCGTTCCCTTGAGTTGGGGCCTTTTGCTGCGCGCCCTTGACGTTTCGCGCGGCGTCCCATGCGAGGCCGGCCGCGGGCGGCTTCTTCCTGGGCCGCGAGCAAGCCTAGCACTTCGTCGATAGTCACCGCAGGCGCTCTCGAAAATGCGGGGCGGGAGCGCGTCGCTCTCAGCCACCGGCGCCTGCGAATTGGCAGCCAGTTGTTGCAGTCTTCAATCCGGTGGTCGCAGCCCGGGCGAATTCAGCCACTCGGTGATGTGAGCGCCGGTCTCGGCGTGCCGGGCTTTGCGGATTATACGCTCACGTTCGATACCGGGTGGAAGCGATCTGGCTTCCTCACGGAGGCGTTGCACTTGTTCGGCAAGGCGCTCTTCAAGGGATGAGGTTTGCTTGAACCGGCGTCGCTGCATGGCGCTGCTCCATTCCAGAGGAGGCGGGAGCGCTAATGGCGTTCTCATCACCGATGAAAGCCAAGGGCCGCGCGGTGATGGCATAGTCTGACATGTCCGCTGCCGGACATCTGGTCAATCTTGACCACCTCGGGAAAAGTTGGCGAAAGCAAATCAGGCCACTGCGATTTTCAAACCGGCCTTGGCTGGCCCCGGCACCTTGGCTCCAGCTCCCCGGTCCCTCTCGAGTTGGGGCCTTTTGCTATCCGCAAATAAAAACGCCGCCCGCTCAATATGGCGCGGGCGGCGGCTTTCCAGCCCCAGGGGGGATGATGCAAAACCCCGGTAATGCTTTGTCTGCACACTCCATGCCAAGGTTCATTGTGCTGGAGCGGGACATCTTGATGCCGGTGGAGCTCCAGAGGGACCCGAACGTCGTTCAGCTTGGGGCACCAGGGGATCAAATACGGACAGCACCCCACCTCCGGGTGCTGTCCTAATTTGGACGCCCGCAGGGGCAGATCGGGACATTGGGAAGTGTTGGGGCGGGAGCCCTTAGGAACGATTGCTGGATTGCCAGGTTTTCCCGATGCCCTTCCCCAAGGGCACCCCGTCGGCCCCAGCTCAACGCCCCCCTAATCCTGCGAGCTGGGGCCTTTTTCGTTCAAAGAGGCCGCCAACCGAGGCGGCCTTATTGCTTCGGCGGATGTAGCTCGCTCTTGAGCCAGCCCTGCACTTGTTCAGCTTTCAGGGGGTCAGGGTCGAACGTCGCGATCTTATGGTCGGATTGCCATAGCTCTATCGCGTCGTTTTCCACCAGGGACTTGGCCCGTTCCTTGGCCGCAGCATCATCCGCGCAGATCAGGTCGAGGCGCTGTTTGATGTGCCCATCCTTGCCAATCACATAGGCTTGGTACTCAGGCATCTGACGGCCCTCAGCAGCCGCGATGAATGGAACCCATTAAATGCTCTTGTTCCATTCCTTGCAAGGTTCGCTACATGTTCTTCGGGATTAAATATGATCTGTCCCAAGGGTTGGCCTGGACCTGAATTAGGCGTGAGGGCGATGATGCGCCTGTCCAGGGACAAGCACGATTTTTGGGAGAAAATGGATATCGCCTATCCGAAGTTGAACGACGCCAATCTGCTTCTGCCGTTCGACGATCTTCCCAGGCTAGGGAAGCCCAAATGAAAGAGGCCGCCAACTGAGGCGGCCCTTGTTCTTGAATTTTAAACGGCCCCAAGAGGGGGCCGCCAACCCGTCTGGCGGGTTTTCCTCCAGCAGTCGGGGGGGCGCCTTTCGGCTGGAGACGCGAGCAAACGCGCTGCCAAGCCGATTGTTCCCCAAGGTGTTCTCTTAGCGGAACGCCCCGGCCTTTATTCGCTACACCCACAACGAGTTAATCCTAAACACGCATGAACAGGTTGTGGCGGGACGCGAACAAAATAGGACACTTCCGAATTCAGCTTAGGACACTAGGGGTTAAATACGGACAGTACCCAAATCCGTAAAAGAACATATTGCGAACTCGGAACAAATAGGGTACATTGCTTTTATCGCCGGCCCGCCTCGCCAATCGTTTGTCCCCCTAGCGAATCCTCGCCATAAGGAGCACGACCCAATGTCCGCAACTGCCCTGCGTATCGTCGAAGGATCTTCCATGGACAAGAGTAAAGCTCTGGCCGCCGCGCTCTCCCAGATCGAGCGCCAGTTCGGCAAGGGTTCCGTGATGAAGCTGGGCAAGAACGACCGGTCGATGGATGTCGAGGCGGTGTCGTCAGGCTCGCTCGGGCTCGATATCGCGCTCGGGATCGGCGGCCTGCCGAAGGGGCGCGTCGTGGAAATCTACGGGCCGGAATCCTCGGGCAAGACCACGCTGGCGCTGCACACGGTGGCCGAAGCGCAGAAGAAGGGCGGCATCTGCGCCTTCATCGACGCCGAGCACGCGCTCGACCCGGTCTATGCGAGGAAGCTCGGGGTCAACATCGACGAGCTGCTGATCTCGCAGCCTGACACCGGCGAGCAGGCGCTTGAGATCTGCGACACGCTGGTGCGTTCGGGTGCGGTGGACGTTCTGGTGGTCGATTCGGTCGCGGCGCTGGTGCCAAAGGCCGAACTCGAGGGCGAGATGGGTGAATCGCTGCCGGGTCTCCAAGCGCGGTTGATGAGTCAGGCGCTGCGCAAGCTCACGGCGTCCATCAACAAGTCCCACACCATGGTGATCTTCATCAACCAGATCCGCATGAAGATCGGTGTGATGTATGGCTCACCGGAGACCACCACCGGCGGCAACGCGCTGAAGTTCTACGCCTCCGTCCGCCTCGACATCCGCCGCATCGGCGCGATCAAGGAGCGCGACGAAGTGGTCGGCAACACCACGCGCGTCAAGGTGGTGAAGAACAAGCTGGCGCCGCCCTTCAAGCAGGTCGAATTCGACATCATGTACGGCGAGGGCGTTTCCAAGATGGGCGAGATCCTCGATCTCGGCGTCAAGGCCGGCATCGTCGAGAAGTCCGGCGCCTGGTTCTCCTATGACAGCCAGCGCCTCGGCCAGGGCCGCGAGAACTCGAAGGCGTTTTTGAAGGCCAACCCCGACATCACCGCCAAGATCGAGACAGCGATCCGCCAGAACTCCGGCCTGATCGCCGAGCAGATCCTGGCCGGTACGCCGGAGCGCGACGCCGACGGCGAGGAGCCGACGGAAGAGTAGGTTTTAACGCGGAAAGTTTTTCGCGAGGAGCGGGCGCTGAGGACGTTGAGTTGCCGACGTCTTCGGCGCCCGTTTCGTTTTGTGCGTGGGGGTGGGTGCGTCGACGATGAAGCGCATGATCCTGACCAGTTCGTCCGGCGTCGGTCTCACCTATGCCGATCGCGCCGACATGGTTGTTCCGCTCATCTTTCGGTTCGTGTCGGGACCGCTGCCCACGTCGCACCACCTCGGGACCTACCTCACGGGAGGCTTTTTCAGAGGCGATCCGGAGGTGCGTTGGTCCGATCTTGTTGCCCGGTCTCCTGAGACCGGTCTCGCGCACAAGGAACTCCCGCTGGTCTGGTTCTGCGAGACCTGCGGCGTCGAGCTCATCGAGCTGTGGTTTGATCCCGCCCCGAACAATCAATTGCAGCTGATCTGGATCCTCGATTATCTCCGCGCCGAACCCTACATGGCCGAGCGCCTGAAATTGCGACTGGTCGATTTCGATTTGCTCGGAGCAGACGTCGCTGGGCTTCGCGATCGTGCGGTGCGGGCGGTCGATGTGACGGAGCGCGAATTCGAGGTCGCCCGCATGGCCTGGGAGGCCTACCGGGCGCCAACGCCGGAGCTCTGTTCCGGATTGCTCGGCAGGGATTTCCCCAGGCTACCCTTCCTGAAGCCGGCGATGGAAGAATTGCTGGCAGAACTGCCGTCACCAATCACCGGATTGGGAGCGACGGAAGCGCGGCTTCTCGAACTGATTGCGAGGGGACACAACCGTACCAAGGAGCTGTTTCAGCCGGGCGGCCTGCTCGAAACACGCGTGTTCGACCAGTGGGAGCTCGGCCCTTTGCTCGAAGGGCTCGCGTCCGGTCCGATGCCGGCGGTCGCCGGTCTCGATCCGAAGCTCGCAACGCTTGCTCCGCACGATGCGCGAGGTCGCAACGCCGCCTATCGCCGGAGCCGGCTGTTGCTGACGGACTTCGGCAAAGCCGTGCTTGCGGGCCGGGAAGACTTCCTCAGCCACAATCCGATCCGGCGCTGGTGGGGCGGCACGCTTCTGACCAACGAACGACTTTGGCGTTGGGACGCCCAAAGTCGTTCGCTGGTGGCGCCGTAAGCTAGATTGTAGGATGGATGGGTAGAGCGCAGCGATACCCATCGCTTTCCTATCGCCGGAAGGGAACGAAGTGATGGGTTTCGCTGCGCTCTACCCATCCTACGAATCCCTTACTCCGCCGCCTCGGCGTAGTCGCTCACCGGCGGGCAGGAGCACACCAGGTTGCGGTCGCCATAGACGTTGTCGACGCGCCCCACAGGGCTCCAGTATTTGTCGGTGCGCGAGACGCCGTCGGGGAAGCAGCCCTCGGCACGCGTGTAGGCGCGATTCCACGCATCATCCGCGATGTCGTGCACGGTGTGCGGGGCTTGGCGCAAAGGCGACGCCTCGATCTTGAAGCGGCCGGCCTCGACCTCGGCGATTTCCTTCCGGATCGCGATCATCGCCTCGCAGAAGCGATCCAGCTCCGCCTTCGATTCCGATTCGGTCGGCTCGATCATCAGCGTGCCCGGCACCGGGAAGCTCATGGTCGGAGCGTGGAAGCCGTAATCGATCAGGCGCTTGGCGATGTCGTCCACGGTGACGCCGCTGGTCGTCTTCAGCGCACGGGGATCGACGATGCACTCATGCGCGACGCGGCCCTTCGCGTTCTTGTAGAGCACCGGGAAATGCGCATCGAGCCTTGCTGCAATGTAGTTGGCGTTGAGGATCGCGATCTCGGTGGCGCGCTTCAGCCCTTCGCCGCCCATCATCAGGATATAGATGTAGGAGATGGTCAGGATCGAGGCCGAGCCGAACGGTGCGGCCGAGACCGGGCCGACCGGCGCATCCCCATTCGTCGCGGGGTGGCCCGGCAGGAACGGCGCAAGATGCGCCTTGACGCCGATCGGGCCCATGCCCGGGCCGCCGCCGCCATGCGGAATGCAGAAGGTCTTGTGCAGGTTGAGATGGCTGACGTCGGCGCCGTAATCGCCGGGCCGTGACAGACCGACCTGCGCGTTGAGGTTGGCGCCGTCGAGATACACCTGGCCGCCATGGCCGTGCACGATGTCGCAGATCTCGCTTATGTGCTCCTCGAACACGCCGTGGGTCGAGGGATAGGTGATCATCACCGCGGCGAGGTCATTCGCATGCTTGTCGGCCTTGGCGCGGAGATCATTGACGTCGACGTCGCCGTTCTTCTCGCAAGCGACCACCACCACGTCCATGCCGACCATCGCGGCCGAGGCCGGGTTAGTGCCGTGGGCGGAGGAGGGGATCAGGCAGATCTTGCGATGCGTCTCTCCGCGCGCGGCGTGATAGGCGCGGATCGCCAGAAGCCCGGCATATTCGCCCTGCGCGCCGGAATTCGGCTGCAGCGAGATCGCATCATAGCCGGTAATGTCGCACAGCCACTTTTCCAGCCGCGCGAACAGCGCGTGATAGCCCTTGGCCTGCTCGCGCGGGGCGAACGGGTGCAGGGAGCCGAATTCCGGCCAGGTCAGCGGCATCATCTCGGTGGTCGCGTTCAGCTTCATGGTGCAGGAGCCGAGCGGGATCATCGCGCGGTCGAGCGCGAGGTCGCGGTCGCTGAGCTTGCGCATGTAGCGCAGCATCTCGGTCTCCGAGCGATGCGCGTGGAACACCGGATGGATGAGGAACGCGGTCGTGCGCTTCAGCGCCTCCGGCAGCGCCTCGTGCGTGGTGGCGTCGATCTCGGCGTAAGCAAGCTGGCCGCCGAAGGCGCGCCAGACCGCCTCGACGGTCGCGGGCGTGGTGGTCTCGTCGAGCGCGATGCGCAAAGCCGCATCACCGACGCCGAGATTGATCTTCTCGGCAGCCGCGCGCGCGACGATCTCGGCGCGCTTGGCGCCGGCATCGACGCTGAGCGTGTCGAAGAAGTTTTCGCTAGCAGGCGCAAAGCCGATCTTGCGCAGCCCGCTGGCGAGCACGGCAGCGCGGCGATGCACCTGGCGCGCGATCTGCGCAAGGCCTTCGGGGCCGTGATAGACCGCATACATCGCGGCGATCACGGCGAGCAGCACCTGCGCGGTGCAGATGTTGGAGGTCGCCTTCTCGCGGCGGATGTGCTGCTCGCGGGTCTGGAGCGCGAGGCGGTAGGCCGGCATCCCGCGCGAATCCACGGAGAGGCCGACGATGCGGCCGGGCAGCGAGCGCTTCAGCGCATCGCGCACCGCCATGTAGGCCGCGTGCGGCCCGCCATAGCCCATCGGCACGCCGAAGCGCTGCGCCGAGCCGATCGCGATGTCGGCCCCGAGCTCGCCGGGCGAGGCGAGCAGCGTCAGGGCCAGCAGGTCGGCGGCAACGATCGCGAGGGCGCCCTTGGCCTTCAGCGTCGCGATTGCGGGCCTGAGATCGCGCACTGCGCCCGAACTGCCGGGATATTGCAGCAGCGCGCCGAGCACGTCGGCGCTGTCGAGTTCGGTGAGAGGATCGCCGACGATCAGCTTCCAGCCGAGCGGCTCGGCGCGGGTGCGCATCACAGCTAACGTCTGCGGATGCACGTCCTTGTCGACGAAGAAGGCCTTCGCTTCGACCCGCGAGTGCCGCTCCGCCAGCGCCATCGCTTCGGCTGCCGCGGTCGCCTCGTCGAGCAGCGAGGCGTTGGCGACGTCGAGCCCGGTGAGGTCGCAGATCATGGTCTGGAAGTTGAACAGCGCCTCCAGCCGGCCCTGGCTGATCTCCGGCTGGTACGGCGTGTAGGCGGTGTACCAGGCCGGATTTTCCAGGATGTTGCGCTGGATCACCGCGGGCAGGATCGTGCCCGAATAGCCCTGGCCGATCAGCGAGGTGAAGACCTGGTTTTGGGCAGCGAGCTCGCCCATATGCGCGATCGCCTCGGTCTCGCTGAGCGGCTTGCCGAGATCGAGCGGGGCGGCCTGCCGGATCGAGGCCGGCAGCGTTTCCGCCATCAGCGCGTCGACGCTCTTGGCGTTGACGGCCTCCAGCATCGCGGCGACGTCGCGCGCCGACGGGCCGATGTGGCGGCGAGCGAAATTGGCGGTGTCGCCGTTGGATTTGCGGTGCGCGGTCATCATGGGTCCTCGCTAGGAGTTGCTGTCATCGCCCGCGAAGGCGGGCGATCCAGTACGCCGCGGCCTCTCGGTTCTGGCCGAACCGGCTGCGTTTACTGGATGCCCCGCCTTCGCGGGGCATGACAGTGAGTATGTTGAAACGGCTCGGGTCATATCCTCACGCCGTGTGGGCCTTGTAGGCGGCTTCATCCATGAGGCCGCCGAGTTCGCTCTTGTCGGCAATCTTGATCTTGAAGAACCAGGCGGCGCCTTGCGCATCGGTGTTCACCAGCGCCGGCTCGGCGGCGAGCGCGGCGTTGGTCTCGAGCACTTCGCCCGTAACAGGCGCGTAGACGTCGGAGGCGGCCTTCACCGATTCCACCACGGCGGCGGCTTCCGCCTTCTTCAGCACGCGGCCAAGCTTGGGCAGTTCGACGAACACGACGTCGCCGAGCTGCTGCTGCGCGTAGTCGGTGATGCCGACGGTGGCGACGTCGCCCTCGATGGCGAGCCATTCATGATCGGAGGTGTACAGCGTCGTGGTCATTTCTGAAGTCCTCAGCGTTTGTAGGTGTTTTTCACGAAGGGCATGGCGGCGACCGTGAGCGGCAGTCGCTGGCCGCGCACCTCGGCGAAGAGGCTGGTGCCGAGCGCGCCCAGTGCGGTGGGCACGTAGCCCATCGCGACCGGCGCGTTCAGGCTCGGGCCGAAGCCGCCCGATGTGACCGTTCCGATCGGCGCGGCGGATGTCGCATCCGCAAACAGCAGCGCGCCCTCGCGCACCGGCGCGCGGCCTTCCGCGCGCAGGCCGACGCGGCGGCGGCCGGCACCCTGATCGAAATGGGCGAGGATCTTCTCGGCGCCGGGGAAACCACCGGCGCGGGCGCCGCCGCTGCGGCGGCTTTTCTGCACCGACCATTCCAGCGCGGCCTCGACCGGCGTGGTGGCGGTGTCGATGTCGTGGCCGTAGAGGCAGAGCCCGGCCTCCAGCCGCAGGCTGTCGCGGGCGCCGAGGCCGATCGGCAGCACGTCAGGGTTTTCCAGCAGACTTTTTGCCAGACGCTCGGCGTCCGCGGCCGGAACCGAAATCTCGAACCCGTCCTCGCCGGTGTAGCCGGAGCGCGAGACGAAGCAGTCGAGGCCGGCGACCTTGTGCGGGCCGGCGTCCATGAACTTCACGGACGGCGCCTCTGCACAGAATTTCGCCAGCGCGGATTCGGCCTTCGGGCCCTGGAGCGCGATCAGGGCGCGGTCGGCCAGCGAATCGATGACGCAGTCGTCGGACAGATGCGCGCGCAGATGCGCCTCGTCCTCGGCCTTGCAGGCGGCGTTGACGACCAGGAACAGGTGATCGCCGAAATTGGCGACCATCAGGTCGTCGAGAATGCCGCCATCTTCATTGGTGAACTGGGCGTAGCGCTGCCGGCCCGGCGCAATCGCGACGATGTCCTGCGGCACCAGCCGTTCCAGCGCGCGGGCGGCGTCCTCGACCTTGCCGGACTTCGGCAGCAAGCGGATCTGGCCCATGTGGGAGACGTCGAACAGGCCGGCGGAGCTGCGGGTATGGAGATGTTCCTTCAGCACGCCCGCGGGGTACTGCACGGGCATGTCATAGCCCGCGAACGGCACCATCTTGCCGCCGAGGGACACATGAAGGTCGTGGAGGGGCGTACGTTTTAGGGAGTCTTGGTCGGGTGCAAGCATCACAGGGGCCCTCGGCGGTTCCCCGGGGACGATTCCCCGAGCCAACCAGTCGAAGCCCCATCTGTCGCTGTGCCTGAGAGTATTATCCCGTCGGCGGACGCAGTCCGGGCCTCAAGCCCGTCGGCGCCTCTTTCCAGATGCTGTCAAAGCCACGCGGTCCTTTTGCCTGAGAGTTTCCGGGGCGGTTGCTCCTTCGGCGCCGGCACCAAAGCCGGTCTCTCCCGACGTGGCCGTACGATACAGATGGGTAGAGACCACAGGGCAGCCAAGCCTGTCAACGCGGGGATTGCGCCTTTCAACGGGATTGCAACGGGATTGCGCGCCTGCGGCAACCCTCTGATCTCTCTGCACAGTTTCTGGACAGCGAAGCTGGCCTTGTCTAAAAGCGCTTTGGCCCGCAGATATCAGCCTTAATTTCCGGTTTGGACGGCGGTCGCGGGTCCGAACACACCCGATTGGATGAACATGAGCGGCGTCAACGAGATCAGGTCGACCTTTCTGAACTTCTTTGCCGAGAACGGCCACGAGATCGTGCCGTCCTCGCCATTGGTGCCGCGCAACGATCCGACGTTGATGTTCACCAATGCCGGCATGGTGCAGTTCAAGAACGTCTTCACCGGCGTCGAGAAGCGGCCCTATCAGCGCGCCACCACCTCGCAGAAATGCGTGCGCGCCGGCGGCAAGCACAACGACCTCGACAATGTCGGCTACACCGCGCGCCATCTCACCTTCTTCGAGATGCTCGGCAACTTCTCGTTCGGCGACTATTTCAAGGAGCGCGCGATCGAGCTGGCCTGGACGCTCATCACCAAGGACTTTGGGCTGAAGAAGGACAAGCTGCTCGTCACGGTCTACCACACCGACGACGAGGCGCATGGGCTCTGGAAGAAGATCGCCGGCTTCTCCGACGACCGCATCATCCGCATCCCGACCTCGGACAATTTCTGGGCGATGGGCGACACCGGGCCGTGCGGCCCGTGCTCGGAGATTTTTATCGATCGCGGTGACCATATCTGGGGTGGCCCTCCCGGTTCTCCTGAGGAGGACGGCGACCGCTTCCTCGAATTCTGGAATCTGGTGTTCATGCAATACGAGCAGGTGACGAAGGAGGAGCGCGTGGATCTGCCGCGTCCCTCGATCGACACCGGCATGGGCCTGGAGCGCATGGCCTGCATCATGCAGGGCGTGGACAGCGTGTTCGAGACCGATCTGTTCCGCCACCTGATCGACGCGACCGCCTCCGCGCTCGGCAGCGGGCCGAACGAGCAGACTGTCGCCTCGTTCCGCGTCATCGCCGACCACTTACGCTCCTCGGCCTTCCTCGTCTCCGACGGCGTGCTGCCCTCCAATGAAGGCCGCGGCTATGTGCTGCGCCGGATCATGCGCCGCGCGATGCGCCATGCGCAGCTTCTCGGCGCGAAAGAGCCGCTGATGCACCGCCTGGTCTGGGCGCTGGTCCGCGAGATGGGCCAGGCCTATCCGGAGCTGATGCGCGCGGAAAATCTGATCGAGGAAACGCTGCGGCTGGAAGAGACCCGCTTCCGCAAGACGCTGGTGCGGGGCCTTGCCATCCTCGACGAGAAGAGCGCTTCGTTGAAGAAGGGCGACATGTTCGACGGCGACGTCGCCTTCACGCTGTACGACACCTACGGCTTCCCGCTGGACCTGACGCAGGACGCGCTGAAGTCGCGCGGCATCGGCGTGGATCAAGCTTCGTTTACCGACGCGATGGAGCGCCAGAAGGCCAAGGCGCGCGAGTCCTGGAAGGGCTCGGGCGAGGCGGCCTCCGAGGCGATCTGGTTCCCGCTGCGCGAAAAGCTCGGGGCCACCGAATTCCTGGGCTACGAGACCGAGACCGCCGAAGGCGTGGTGTCCGCGCTGGTGAAGGACGGCCAGGAAGCCACGAGCCTCAAGGCCGGCGAGACCGGCGCGCTGGTGCTGAACCAGACGCCGTTCTACGCGGAGTCCGGCGGCCAGGTCGGTGACACCGGCGTGCTGCTCGGGGAGGGCGGTATCAGGTTCCGCGTCACCGACACGCAGAAGAAGCTCGGCGATCTCTTCGTCCATATCGGCACGGTGGAGAGCGGCGAAATCAAGCTCGGCACCGCGCTGCAGCTCGAGGTCGATCATTCGCGTCGCTCGTCGATCCGAGCGCATCACTCAGCGACGCACCTCATCCACGAGGCGCTGCGCCAGGTGCTCGGCGATCACATCGCCCAGCGCGGCTCGATGGTCGCGCCGGATCGTCTGCGTTTCGACTTCGTGCATCCGAAGCCGATCACGGCGGAGGAACTGGCCCGCGTCGAGGACATCGCCAACGACGTGGTGCTGGAGAACGACGAGGTCACGACCCGCGTCATGGGCGTCGATGAAGCCCGCGAAGCGGGGGCGCGCGCCCTGTTTGGCGAGAAATATGGCGACGAAGTCCGCGTGGTCTCGATGGGCCGGACCGCGCGCGAGCGCGGCGCCAATGCGCTCGGCTGGTCGGTCGAGCTCTGCGGCGGCACCCATGTGAAGCGCACCGGCGACATCGGCCTGATCACGCTGACCGGCGAGAGCGCGGTCGCCTCCGGCGTGCGCCGCATCGAGGCGCTCACCGGCAATTATGCGCGCAGGCATGCCAACGACACCATGGCGCTGGCGAAGACCGCGGCGAACGAGCTGCGCACCTCGATCGACGACGTCCCGGCGCGCATCACCGCCCTGATGGAGGAGCGCAAGAAGCTCGAGCGCGAGCTCTCCGACGCCCGCAAGAAGCTCGCGATGGGCGGCGGCGCGTCTGCCGGCGGCAACGGCGCAGCCTCGGGCGTGCGCGAGGTCGGCGACGTCAAGCTGATGGCGCGTGCGGTCGAAGGCATCGAGATGAAGGATCTCAAGAGCCTCGCCGACGACGGCAAGAAGCAGATCGGCTCCGGCGTGGTCGCCATCGTCGGCGTCACCGAGGACGGCAAGGCCGGCATCGTGGTCGGCGTCACCGCCGATCTCACCGCGCGCTTCAACGCCGTGAACCTCGTCCGCGTCGCCTCCGAAGCGCTCGGCGGCAAGGGCGGCGGCGGCCGGCCCGACATGGCGCAGGCCGGCGGCCCCGATGGCGCTAGGGCGACCGAGGCGCTCGCGGCGATCGAAAAAGCGATGGCAGGCGCGTAAACATCATGCCCCCCGTTCCGCGCGGACGTGGGCTTGGCGATCCCGATTTGAGGGATCGCCTCTACGAACTGCTGGAGCACGATCCGCTGGCCTATTCGGTCGGGTCGCGCTTCATCCAGCTGATCATCGGCGTCATCGTGCTCAATGTGGCCGCGATGATCCTCGCCTCGGTGCCGGAGCTCGACGCGCGGTTCGACACGCTGTTCAGCGCGATCGCCATCCTCGCCGTCATCGTGTTCGCGCTCGAATATCTGGCGCGGCTGTGGACGGTGGCGGGGCACACCCAGCGCAGGGGCTCGGCGCTGTCCGACCGGCTGGGCTATGTCTTCTCGGCGCTCGGCATCATCGACCTCATGGCGTTCCTGCCGGCCGCGGTGGTGCTCGCCACCGGCCGGCACGCGACGCTGGCCGGGCTCGGCGTGCTGCCGTTCTTCAAGCTGATCCGCTATTCGCCGGCGATGCGTTCGCTGCTCGCCGCCGTCCATGCCGAGCGGCGCGCGCTGATCGGCTGCATCGTCATCCTGATCGGCGCGGTGCTGACCTTTGCCTCGCTGCTCTATGTCGTCGAGCGCGACGTGCAGCCGGACAAGCTCGGCACCATTCCGCAGGCGATGTGGTGGGCGATCGTGACGCTGGGCACCGTCGGCTACGGCGACGTCGTGCCGGTGACGCCGCTCGGCAAGTTCATCTCCACCTTCGCCATCATCAGCGGCTTCGCGATGATCGCTCTGCCGGTCGCGATCATCTCCTCGGCGTTCGCCGAAGAGGTGAAGCGGCGCGATTTCGTCGTCACTTGGGGCATGCTGGCGCGGGTGCCGCTGTTCTCGCATCTGTCCGCGGCCGAGATCGCCGACATCATGCGCCTGTTGCGCGCGCGCACCATCGAGCAGGGCGAGATCCTGGTGCGGCGGGGCGATGCGGCCTCGTCGATGTATTTCATCACCGCGGGCGAGGTCGAGATCGCGCTGCCGAGCCAGCAGGTTCGGCTCACCGACGGCACCTTCTTCGGCGAGATCGCGCTGCTGCATAAGACAAAACGCAGCGGCACGGTAACGGCGACGCGCAAGACCCGGCTGCTGGTGCTCGACGCCCAGGATTTTCACGCCCTGATCGCGCGCATGCCGACGCTGGCCGAGCATGTCCACCAGACTGCGAAAGCGCGGCTGGAGGAGACCGGCGATCTCGCCGCGGCCGAACTGGCGCAGGCGGAGAAGGAGGGCCGCTGAGCGGTCAGCCTTTCTTCAGGAAAACGTAGTCGGCCGAGTAAGGCGCGCTCTTGAACTCGCCGGCCTTGTCGCATGCACCGTCGAGCTTGCCGCCATGGGTGTTGATGCGCTGGACGGTGGTGACCGGCGTCAGGACGCCGCTGCCGCGGCGCGAGGCGACGTCCAGCTTCAGCCAGGGGATATCGGCGGCGGTGGCGCCCGGCGCGTTGCCGATGGCCTTGCCGGCGACCGCGCTGCCGTCGGCGAGCTCCCAGTTCGGCCCGGCATAGTGCCGGCCGACCGTCTTGCCCTCGGCGAGAAGCGTCGCGACCGGCTCGCGGAAGGCCCAGGCGAGCTTGCCCTCGGCGCCGGCCTTGCACTCGTAGACCTGCGCGCCCTCGGCGTGGACGCTGAGCACGACGGTCTCGCCGAGGGCCAGGATCGCCGCCGGCAAAGTGTAAAGCTTGAGTTGTCCGCGTTGGGCCTCGGCCGGTTCGGGCTCCGCAGCCCCGGCCGGTCCGATCAGGACCGCGAGCAGCAGGGCGGGGGCGGCAAGCTTGATGAACATGGTGGTCTCCGCAAAGGGTTTCAAAAAAACAACGGGCCGCGCTCAAAGACGCGGCCCGTGATGATGTCTGGCCCAGTCGGGCGAAATTGCGGACGGCTTTAGGCCGCCAGCTCCTTGGTCAGGTTCTCGGCGACCTTGTCGAGGAAGCCGGTGGTCGAGAGCCAGCGCTGGTCGGCGCCGACCAGCAGCGCGAGGTCCTTGGTCATGTAGCCTTCCTCGACGGTGTCGACGCAGACCTTCTCCAGCGTGTTCGCGAACTTGGCGAGCTCGGCGTTGTTGTCGAGCTTGGCGCGGTGGGCGAGGCCACGGGTCCAGGCGAAGATCGACGCGATCGAGTTGGTCGAGGTCTCCTTGCCCTTCTGGTGCTCGCGGTAGTGGCGGGTCACCGTGCCGTGGGCGGCCTCGGCCTCGACGGTCTTGCCGTCCGGGGTGAGGAGGACCGAGGTCATCAGGCCGAGCGAGCCGTAGCCCTGCGCGACCGTGTCGGACTGCACGTCGCCGTCGTAGTTCTTGCAGGCCCAGACATAGCCGCCGGACCATTTCAGCGCCGAGGCCACCATGTCGTCGATCAGGCGGTGCTCGTAGGTCAGGCCCTTGGCCTCGAATTCCTTCTTGAACTCGCGGTCGTAGATGTCCTGGAAGATGTCCTTGAAGCGGCCGTCATAGACCTTCAAAATCGTGTTCTTGGTCGAGAGATAGACCGGGTAGTTGCGCAGCAGGCCGTAGTTCAGCGAGGCGCGGGCGAAGTCGATGATGGAATCGTCGAGATTGTACATCTCCATGGCGACGCCGGCGCCGGGCGCCTTGAACACTTCCTTCTCGATCACGGTGCCGTCCTCGCCGACGAACTTCATCGACAGGGTGCCCTTGCCCGGGAACTTGAAATCGGTGGCGCGGTACTGGTCGCCATAGGCGTGGCGGCCGATGATGATCGGCTTGGTCCAGCCGGGAACGAGGCGCGGCACGTTCTTGCAGATGATCGGCTCGCGGAAGATCACGCCGCCGAGGATGTTGCGGATGGTGCCGTTCGGCGACTTCCACATCTGCTTGAGGTTGAACTCCTTCACCCGGGCCTCGTCCGGGGTGATGGTGGCGCACTTGACGCCGACGCCGACCTTCTTGATGGCTTCAGCGGCGTCGATGGTGACCTGATCGTTGGTGTGGTCGCGGTACTCCATCCCCAGGTCGAAATACATCAGCTCGACATCCAGGAACGGGGTGATCAGCTTGTCCTTGATGTACTGCCAGATGATCCGGGTCATCTCGTCGCCATCGAGTTCGACGACGGGATTGGATACCTTGATTTTTGCCATGATCGGGGAAGCCTCTTGGGAACGGCGCTATTGGTGCGCGACGGGAATATCCGCCGCCTCTTAGCACCGCCGCGCGGCGGGCGAAAGCCAAGGGATTATGCACTTTTAGCCCATCCAGCTTCCGCAGATGGGGGGCGGGGAGCGGCTCGCCGGCGGGGCCGGCCTGAGGCTTCAGAAGAGATTCAAAAGTTGAATCCAAGTCGTTATTTCCCTTGAGAATTTTGTCAGGACAGGCAAACGACAGGCGGACAGGGCTGCGCCGGCCGGCGACGGGCTTGAATCAATTCCTGAGAGCGCCTTGCCAAGGCCTTGAGACGAAGAGTGAAAGCGAAACGAGATGTCGGGGACTGACAAGAGCAAGGCGGGTCTTTCCCTCGACGGTCCCATCGTGATCCTGGTCGAGCCGCAGCTTGGCGAAAACATCGGCATGGCCGCGCGCGCCATGGGCAACTTCGCCCTGAGCCGGTTGCGCATCGTCAACCCCCGCGACGGCTGGCCCAACACCGCCGCCCAGCGCGCCGCGGCCGGCGCCGACTACATTCTGGAAAAGGTCGAATTGTTTGGCACGGTCGAAGAGGCCGTCGCCGATCTCGACCTGCTGTTCGCCACCACCGCACGCCCCCATGACCAGGCCAAGCCGGTGGTGGGGCCGGAAGCTGCCGCCGCCGAGATCTCGGGGCACGTCGCCACAGGGGGCAAGGCCGGTATCCTGTTCGGCCGGGAGCGCTGGGGGCTGACGAACGAGGAGGTCGGGCTCTCCAACCGCATCATCACCTTCCCGGTCAATCCGGGCTTTGCCTCGCTGAACCTTGCCCAGGCCGTGCTGCTCGTCGGCTATGAATGGTTCAAGCTGGTGACCTCGGGCGAGCTGCCGCACGCCATGCCGGAGCGCTCCGAGCGGGCCTCGCAACACCAGATGCAGGCCTTCTTCGACAACCTGATCCGCGAGCTCGACCGGGTCGAATTCCTGCGCCCGGCAGAGAAGCGCGACACCATGCTGGTGAACCTGCGCAACATCTTCAGCCGGATGGAGCCGACCAAGCAGGACATGCACACCCTTCATGGAGTCGTCATGGCGATCGCCGAGGGACGCAAAGGCCCGGCCAAGGGCGGCGTGCTCGACGGCGAACAGGCGACCCGCCTGCGCGCGCTGCTGGCCGAGCACGGGCAGGGCGGCGGCGTCCCCGACAGCGGCAGTACCGTGCGCGGCCTCGCGCGCCTGCTCCGCCGCAACCCGACCGACGCCGAGCGCCTGCTCTGGCAGGCGCTGACCCGCGACCGCCGTTTCGCCGGCCAGTTCAAGCGCCAGACCCCGGTCGGCCGCCACATCCCGGACTTCGTCTCGTTCCCGCACCGGATCGCGATCGAGCTGGTGAACCCGGGCGAGGGCGAGACCATCGCGGCGGACCGCGCGGGCCGACGGACGTGGCTGGAAGCGCGGGACTATCGGGTGCTGGAGATCCGGGCCGCGGATGTGGAGCGCGATCTCGAGGCGGAGCTGGTGCGGCTGCAGGGGATGATCGAGCAGAGCGCGTAGGTCTCGTAGGGTGGCGCAGCCGCGGGCCAATCCACCCTAAGTGCGCCCGAGCTGCACCTCACGTTCCACCGCAATCCATGTCGCCCGCGCCACGGCCAGCAACGTCCCGGCTTCATCATGCACCGCGGCCTCGGCGGTGCGCTTGCGGCCGTCGCGGCCGGTCGGCCAGGCTGTGACGATGCAGCGGTCGCCGGGGCGCGGCCGCGCCTCGATCCGTGCCGACATCCGGCCGAGCAGGAGCGGGGCCTGGTCGAAGCTGTCGCTCTCCTGGTTGTAGTTGCAGGCATAGCCGGTGGGACAATCGAGCGCCGACCAGAGAAATTCGCTCGCGACCAGGCCGTCCTCGGCGGCCAGATTTGGATCGGGCGTCCAGCTCGCCGCGAGAACGGCGTTCCGCGCGTGACGCCCGAGCGGTCCTGCGAAAATGCGCAGGCCGTCGCCTTTCGCCCGTGCGGGACCGCAGACGAAACATGTCGGCAGCGGATGCTCGTGCGGCTTGACCGGCGTCAGCAATTCGGCGGCGGTTGCCTCGTCGAAGCTGGCGGTCTCGATACGCGCAAGCTCGACGCTTGCCGCTCGCCCGGTGGCGACGATTTTGGCGCCGTCGCGAAGCTCCCATGTGCTGTGGTCGGTCGCGACTGCATCGAGCGGCCTGTCCAGCGGAGGCGGTGCGCGCAGCGTCACCTCCGCAGCCCCGGGAATGTGCCGGGCCAGCCGGCCGCAGACATAACCGCCGTTGCCGGAGTTCGGAGGACCGCAGTAGCGCTTGTCAATGATGATCCGGGTCATCGGCTTTGTTCTCGCTTCCTCGTCGGCACACTCTACCTGATCTTGAGGACAATTCGTCCCTGAACCGTGCGATTGGCCACGGCGCGCATGGCGTCGCCAGCCTCCTCCAAAGGGAGGATGCGATCGATGTGCGGGCGGATCTGTCCGTCGGCCAGCAATCGCATCAGCGTGTCGTTCATGCGCGCGGCCTCCGCAGAAAATTTCTCCGCCCAGGCGCCGGCGAAGACGCCGATGATGGAATAGTTCTTCAGCAGCGGCAGGTTCATGGGGAGCTGTGGAATCTCGCCGCTGGTGAAGCCGATCGGCATCAGCCGTCCGCCCCACTTCATCAGCCGCGCCATCTGCTCGAAGACCGCACCACCGACATTGTCGAAGCCGACATCGATGCCGTCTCCCGACGTGATCGACTTGATCCGGTCGCGCAGGTCTTCGCTGCGATAGTTGACGACGTCGCTGGCCCCGTAACCACGCACCAGGGCGGCCTTGTCGTCGGAGCCGATCCCGGCGACGACGTGCAGGCCGAGATGGCGGCCGAGGTCGACAGCGGCGAGCCCAACGCCGCCGGCAGCGCCGGTGACGAACATGGTTTCGCCGCGCTGTGCCCGTGCCCGCTCGACCAGCGCATAATAGGCCGTGCCGTAATTGTGCAGGACCGTCGCCGCGGCCGCGAACGCGACGCCATCAGGCAGACGCACGCTCTTCGATTCCTTGGCGGTCATCCGTTCGGCGTAGCCGCCGGTCCAGCTGCTGCACGCCACGCGATCGCCGGGGGCGAATGTCGTGACCTCGTCGCCGACCGCGACGACGATGCCGGATGCTTCCGTGCCGGGCACGAAGGGCGTCGGCGGCCGCATCTGGTAGAGGCCCGAGACCATCAACTGGTCCATGAAGCTCACAGACGCCGCATGGACGTCGATGAGGATCTCGTCGACGGCGGGCCTCGGTTCGTCGATCTCATCGACGCGCAAATCCGCAGGGCCGGTGAACGAGCTGCACAGAACCGCTTTCATCGGGGCGCACCAACGGGTCGAGGCGACTGCCGATCGTCCCCCCGGCGGCGGCCGAAAAGGCGCGGCACCAGCATGGGAACGCGGCGGCGATAGTCCTGGTAGGTCGCGCCGAACTCGGCGATCAGATCCCGCTCCTCGAACTGCAGGGCGACCAGGATGTAGACCGTGTTCGCGATCGCGAACAGCAAGTGGCCGGCGGTCATCGCAGGCGTCGCCCAGAACGCGAGCAGGAATCCAAGCATGAGCGGATGCCGCACGATCTTGTAGAGTAGCGGCGTCCTGAAGGACTGACCCGATATCTCGGTCCCGCGGAATGCGACGAAAGCCTGACGCAGACCGAACAGATCGAAATGATCGATCATGTGGGTCGAGGCAAACGCGATCAGCCAGCCGAGCCAATGCACGACGATCAGCAGCAAGGCCGCGATTCCGCTCGTTTGCCAGATCGGCGTCGGGATCGGACGCCACTGCCAGAACAGCAGCAGGAGGATCAAGCTGGAGAGCAACACATAGGTGCTGCGCTGGCAGGCGACGGGAAGGAATTTGCCCCACCATCGCTTGAAGGCCGGCCGCGCCATGACGCTGTGCTGGATGGCAAACAGGCTCATCAGCAGCAGGTTGACGACGATGGCCTCACTCAAATTCGTGGGGCTGCCGACGTCGATCGACTTGTCGATTGACTTGGGCACGACATAATTGCCGACGAAACCGAGCGCGTAGAGAAATGAGACCGTGAACACGGCATAGCTCACGATGGCGTAGAGCAGGATCAGGAGACGCGCGAACATGTTTTGTCCTATTGTGCTGGTGGCGGTAGTGCCGCATGCAGGAGCCTCAATCGCTCGCTGGCGAGCCGACTCGATCTGACCCGACTGTTATCGCTGGACCGTCCCCTGTGCGTCCCCGGCCGGGGAGGGAGGATTTCCATGACGGCCTTCTCGCTGGGAACATTCGGGTTCCCCGAGGTCCATGCCGACGATCGCCCGATCAAGCTGGCCTTGCGCAAGGGGCTTGCGCTGCTGGTCTATCTCGCGGAGGCCAAGGGCGCTGTGGCGCGGGACGTCGTGGCCACGCTGCTGTGGCCCGAGAGCCCCGGCGAGACCGGCCGTGCGCGATTGCGGCGGCTGCTTCACCGCATCGAGCAGACGCTCGGCCATGCGGTTTTCGAGACTGACCGCAGCAGCGTGCGATGGTCTCCGGCGCTCGAGTTGAAGGTCGATACGCATCTGTTCGAGGGCGCCTGCGACCGCGGCGACTTTGAGCAGGGCTGCCAGATTTACCGGAGCGACTTCCTGGCCGGCTTCGTGCTGGACGACTGTCCCGAATTCGGCGAATGGGCATTCTTCCGCCGTGAGGCGCTGCGGGGACGGCTCATGCACGCACTGGAGCGTCTGGTGCAGGACAAAAATGCCGCCGGCGAGCATTTTGCCGCGACCGCACATGCGGGACGTCTGGTCGAGCTCGATCCGCTGAGTGAGGTGTATGGCCGGCATCTGATCCGCAGCCTGCTGCTGGCCGGCGACCGAAGTGCGGCTGAGCGGCACCACGCGGCGCTGACAGAGCGGCTGCGCGGCGAACTCGGGGTCGCGCCGGAAGCCGAGACCGAGGCGCTGATGAGCCCTGCGGCGGCGTCGCATGACGTTCCGGCGACGCGCTACGTCAAGGGCGCGGGCGTACACCTCGCATATCAGACCTATGGCAGCGGCCCGCTCGATATCCTGGTCATGCCCGGCTTCGTGTCGCATGTGGAGCGCGCCTGGGAGCATCCCGCGAGCCGGACGTTTCTGGCGTCGTTGATGAAGCTCGGGCGGCTGATCGTGTTCGATCGCCGCGGCATCGGGCTGTCCGACCGGGTCGGATCGGCCCCCGGCATCGACGTCACCGCGGAAGATATCGGCACAGTCCTGCGCGCGGCGAATGCGCGCCGCGTCGTGCTGTTTGGCGCGTCCGAATGCGGGCCGGCCTGCATCAAATTTGCGGTCGATGAACAGCGCCTGGTGGCCGGCCTCATCCTGTTCGGCGCGCTGGCCAAGGGCTGCTGGTCACCGGACTATCCGCACGCGCTGCGCGCCAGCCAGTATGACGCCTGGCGCCAGCATCTCGTCGCGCAATGGGGCGGCCCGGTCGGGATCGAGACCTTCGCGCCGAGCCTTGCCGGTGATCCGCAGGCGCGCGCCTGGTGGGCCGGGCTATTGCGCGCGGCTTCCAGCCCCGGCGGCATCTCTGCCGTGCTCGAGGCGTTTCGCGATGCCGACGTGCGACACCTTCTGGCGCAGATCGCCGTGCCGACATTGGTGCTGCACCGGCGCGGCGACCAGGCGGTACGGATCGCGGCCGGCCGCGACATGGCGAGCCGGATCAAGGGCGCGCAATTCGTCGAGCTCGACGGCAACGATCACTGGTTCTTTGCCGGCGATCAGGGGCCGGTGCTGGAGGCGATCAGGGGATTCGTGGGGGCGTTGGGCGAGGGGAAGTCGAGGACGTAGGGTCGTAGCCCGGATGAGCGAAGCGATATCCGGGAAAAGTCCCGCTTGTCGCTACGCTCATGCGGGCTACATCATGAGCCCCGTAGCCCGGATGGAGCGGAGCGTAATCCGGGACGGTGTCCCCGCATTCCGCTACGCTCATGCGGGCTACAAGATCAAAGCGGTCACACCGCCTCGAGCTGATCCGCCGCGCGCTTCTTCTTCGTCTTGGACTGGCCGAGCAGGGGGCCGGCGGTAAGCGCGGCCGTATCCGCAACGCCCGGGTCGCGCGAGATCATCGCCGCGACGATCGCGCCGTCGATGATGAGACCGAGCTGGTGCGCGAGCACTGCTGGCTCGCTCGATCCGAGCTCGCCGGCGAGCTTCTCGATATGGCCGAGCACGATCTTCTTGTGCTTCAGCGCGATGTTGCGGAACTGCTTGGCGTCCTTGTCGTGCTCGCCGACCGCGTTGATGAAGGGGCAGCCGTAGAAGCGCTCCTCCGCGAACCAGCTCTTCAGCGCCGGGAAGATGCGCGTCAGCTTCGCCTGCGCGTCGCCGCCGCCTTCTTCCATGGCGCCGATGAACCATTCGCGCCACTGCTTGCCTTCGCTCTCCAGCACCGCGTTGACGAGATTGGTCTTGGAGCCGAACAATTTGTAAAGCGTGGTCTTCGCCGTGCCGGCTTCCTCGATGATCGCGTCGATGCCGGTGGCGTTGATGCCGTTCTTGCAGAACAGATGCGTCGCGGCGCTCAAGAGGCGCCCGCGCGCGGACTCGTCCTCGCCAGCACCGGCGTGGGGCGAATTGGATGTCTTCTTCGATGACGTCTTTGCCATGAGTCCAAACTTACCCGCAGCCGCGCCGCATCAGCAAGCCGCATCTGTTCCGCGCTGAAAAGATTCGCAGAGCGCAGCCCATCTGCATCGCCTTTGAGCAAACGGCTGCTGATCAATCCGCAGGCAGCGATCGCTAAGCGGCTCCAATGCTTCGCAATTTGCTTTTGGCCTCCTCTGGCACGCTCCATGCAAGGAAACAGACCGTTCGGTATCCTGCCGATTTCCTCGGCTGCCAGGGAGAAAACTGATGACTGCCGTCGTTCAAAAGACAGTGCTGACGGGTTGCCTCGCGCCCATCGACAAGAATGGGCTCGAGCAACTGATCGCGAGCGGCAAGGCCAATCCGAAGGTCGTCAAGACCTTGAAGTGCAAGACGGTCGCGGAAGGCAAGTTCCGCCACGCCAACTACATCCGCAACCTGCCGCCCTACATCGTCGACGAGCCGCCGGGCCTTCTGGGTGACGATACCGCGCCCAATCCGTCCGAAGCCTCGCTCGCCGCGCTCGGCTCCTGCCTTGCGGTCGGCCTGCACGCCAACGCCGTGCATCGCGGCTGGATCGTCAACAAGCTCGAGCTCGAGCTCGAAGGCGACCTCAACATCACGGCCGTGTGGGGCACCGGCGATGTCTCCGACAAGCCGGTCGGCTTCACCGACGTGCGCGTCAAGGTCGACATGGAGTGCGAAGGCATCGCGCAGGACGAGATCAACGCGCTGGTCGCCCATGTGAAGAAATGGTCTCCGGTCGCCAACACCTTCACCCGCCCGGTCAATCTCGAGGTCGGCATCTAGGCTGACGGCAACAGGACAAGGTGCGGGAGACGATCATGGGTTCACTGGCTTTATCACGGGCCGACATTTTGGATCAGCCCGCACCGTCCATTGCAGGCGAGGTGGCGCGGATCGCGCGCGAGCAGCTCGCGCCGCTCGCCGCCGGCATCGACGACGGCTCGGTCTATCCGGCCGAGGTGCTGCGCAAGTTCGGCGAGGTCGGTGCCTGGGGCAGTCACATGCCGCATGAAGGTCCCGCCGATTTGCGCTGCGCGATCCAGGCGATGGCAGCGATCGGCGAGGTCTGCGGCGCCACGGCGTTCATGGCCTGGTGCCAGAACACGCTGGTCTGGTACGCCGCCAACTCCACCAATATGAAGCTGGCAAAGCGCTTCGGCGATGCGTTCTCGACCGGCCGCGTGCTCGGCGGCACCGGGCTCTCCAACCCGATGAAGAGCTTTTTCGGCATCGAGAAGCTCAAGCTGAAAGGGCGAAAGGTCGAGGGCGGCTACATCGTCCGCGGCGCGCTGCCATGGGTCTCCAATCTCGGCCCCGACCATTATTTCGGTACCATCTTTGAGCGCGAGGACGAGCCGGGGCTCGTGATGTTCCTGGCCGACTGCTCCGATCCCGCGATCACGCTCACGCCGTGCAAGCCGTTCCTCGCCATGGACGGCACCGGCACCTATGGCGTGCAGTTCCGCGACGCGTTCGTGCCGGATGAGCTGATCCTCGCCGATCCCGCCGGTCCGTTCGTCAAGAAGATCCGCGCCGGCTTCATCCTGCTTCAGGCCGGCATGGCGCTTGGCGTGATCAGAGACTGCATCAACATCATGGACGAGGTCGGGGGTCCCCTCGGCCACATCAACCGCTATCTGCCGCAGCAGCCGGTGCATTTCCGCGATCTCGCCGCCGAGCTGGAGGCCGAGACCATGGCGCTGGCGCGCGATCCCCACAACGAGGAGGAAACCTACTGGCGCAAGGTGATCGCGCTCCGCTTGCGCGCCGGCGAGGCCAGCGTCGCGGCGGCGCATGCGGCGATGCTGCATTGTGGCGCGCGCGGCTACCTGAAGAGTCACCGCGCGCAGCGGCGTCTGCGCGAAGCCTATTTCGTCGCGATCGTCACGCCTGCCACCAAGCAGTTGCGCAAGATGCTTGCCGATTCCTGATCTTTGCGAGTCCACCCGAAGACCCCCAACCTCAACGGAGAGGCTGCCATGACTGACGTTCTGATCACTGCCGTCGAACTCGCCGATCTCTTGAAGCTAGAGCCGTGTGTCGTCATCGACACCCGCAACCCCGATGCCTACGCCGCCGGCCACCTGCCGGGCGCCGTCAACGTGCACGAGATTTTCACGTTCCTCGCGACCTCGACGCCGGAGGGGATGGCCGAACTGAAGACCAAGTTCGCCGACGCGTTCGGCGGCGCCGGCCTCTCCGGCAAGGAGACGGCTGTGATCTACGAACAGTCGATGAACTCAGGCTTCGGCCAGTCCTGCCGCGGCTATTACCTGCTCACCATGCTCGGCTATCCCAAGGTGAAGGTGCTGCATGGCGGCTTCGATGCCTGGTCGGCGGCGGGCTTCCCGGTGACGAAGGACGTGCCCACGCCCGCGAAGGCTTCGTTCTCGATCGTGCCGGAAGCGGGCGAGATCCTGATCGATGCGAAGACGATGCTTGGCGCCGTCGGCAAACCCGGCATCGCCATCCTCGACGTGCGCGACGTCGACGAGTGGATCGGCGACAGCTCGTCTCCGTACGGCAAGGACTTCTGCCCACGCAAGGGCCGCATCCCCGGCGCGGTCTGGCTGGAATGGTACCGCATGATGAAGCCGACTGCCGAAGGCCCGCGCTTCAAGTCCAAGGACGAGATTTTGGCCGAATGCGCCACCGTCGGCATCTCGCAGACGACGCCGGTCTATCTCTACTGCTTCAAGGGCGCGCGGGCCTCGAACACGTTCCTGGCGCTGAAGAACGCCGGCGTGAAGGACGTGCGGATGTATTTCGGCTCCTGGAACGAATGGTCGCGCGATCCGTCGCTGCCGATCGAGCAGGGACTGCCGATCGCATCTGATGTGACGACCAAGGCGGCGTGAGCGTCGCTAACCGAAGGCCCGCGGACGGGGCGCAATTCCAAGCGCCTTGATCCGCGAGGCCAGCGTGGTCGGCTTGATGTCGAGCATTTCCGCCGCGCCGCCGGGGCCGAACACTTTTCCCGCACAGGCCTCGAGCGCGGCGAGAATGTTGGCGCGCTCGTGATCGCGCATCTCCGACGACGTCATGACCGCCGGGCGCGCGTCGGCCTTCTGGCGCGCGGTGCCGGCCGGAGCTGGCGCGCCGGATGTGTCAGGCAGGTCGATGCGCAGGCGGCCGTTCTGCGACAGGATCGCGGCGCGCTCGATCACGTTCTGCAATTCGCGGACATTGCCGGGCCAGTCGTAGCGCGTCAGCCGGCGCGCATCGCCCTCCGACAGCCGCAGGTTCGACTTCAATGCCTTGCTCTCGCGCGTCAGGAAATGCTGGGCGAGCAGGGGAATGTCCTCGCGCCGCTCGCGCAGGGGCACCGTCTCGATCGGGAAGACGTTGAGGCGGAAATAGAGGTCCTCGCGAAAGCGGCCGCGCTGCACTTCCTGCTTGAGATCGCGGTTGGTCGCGGCGATGACGCGGACGTCGACGGCGCGGGTACGCTCCTGTCCGACGCGCTCGAAATTGCCTTCCTGCAACACGCGCAGCAGCTTGCCTTGCAGTTCGAGCGGGATCTCGCCGACCTCGTCGAGGAACAGCGTGCCGCCGTCGGCGAGTTCGAACCGGCCGATGCGGTCGCGCGTCGCGCCGGTGAAGGCGCCGCGGACATGGCCGAAGAACTCGCTCTCGAACAGTTCGCGCGGGATCGCGGCGCAGTTGACGCGGATCAGCGGCCGGTCGCTGCGGGTGGAGTCCTCGTGAATGGCGCGGGCGATCAGCTCCTTGCCGGTGCCGGACTCGCCGGTGATCATCACGGCCGCGGTGGTCGGCGCCACCAGCTTGACCTGGCGCAGCGTCTTCTGGACCGCCTCGCTTTGACCGATGATGCCGCGCGGATTGGTCTCGATGCGGATTTCCTCCTGGAGATAGGCGTTCTCCAGCTCGAGCCGCTCGCGCAGGCGGTCGACTTCAGTGAGCGCGGCGTGCAGCTTCTCGTCGGCCTCGCGGCGCTGGCTGACGTCGCGAAACACCACGACGGCGCCGACCACGACGCCGCGGTCGCGGATGGGCGTGGAGGTGTATTCGACCCAGGCCGGCGAGCCGTCCTTGCGCCAGAACACCTCGCCATCGACCTGGTGCACGGCGCCGTCGCGGAACGCCGCGTAGATCGGACAGTCATGGTTGTGATAGTGCCGGCCATCGTGATGGGTGTGGTGCACGATCGGGTGGATCTCCTTGCCGACCAGCTCCTCGGCGGTCCAGCCCAGCATCCGTTCGGCGGCAGGGTTGACGAAGGTGGTCTTTCCTTCCGCGTTCACGCCATAGATGCCTTCGCCGGCGGCGCGCAGGATCAGCTGGTTCTCGCGCTCGATGTCCTGGAACACCCGCTCGACCCGCTGCCAGGTCGAGATGCCGCTGCGCATGTGGTCTTCGGCGGCGGCATCGACATTGCGGCGCCGGCGCGCGTCGAGATCGGTCAGCGTGAGCTGCACAAGCGTGCGGCCGTCGTGGGGCAGGACGCAGCCGGCATATTCCAGCCTGAGATTTTGCCCCGTTGCATGGCGGGGGGTGAGCGCGGTGGTCCAGTAGGCGCCCTTGTGCAGCACGGCCTGGGTGAACACGGTCAGGGCCGGAAGCTCGCCGGCGTGCAGGGTGCTGGCCCTGGTCTGCCGCAGCAGCGCGCGGTCGTAGCCGAGCAGGGCGCAGGCGGCCGGATTGGCATCGATGATCTGGTCGGCATAGGGATCGACCAACAGCGTGGCCTCGACGGAGGATTCGAAGGCCGCGACGCGCGGATCGATCGCCTCGGCGGTATCATCGGAAACGAGCATCGGCATCGTTGCCATTACGAAATCTCGTGATTGAGCTACGAATTCTCGTGTATCACGAATTTTCGTAGCGGCCAAGCGCGACCAAAAGTGCTGCGTCATCAAGGCACTGGCCGGCCGAAAGGCGATGGCATGCTCCTTGCGTAATTCCCCCCTGCAATGACGCGCAGGAGGTCCGATGTCCACGTTCGACAATCCGTTTGATCCCGATCGCAACCTTCGAGCCGGCTGCGTCTGTGGCCAGCACCAATCCGTGGCGGAGCACGAGCAGGCCACCGCCTTGCGCTGCGATCCGGTCGAGAGCGAGGAGAAGCGCTACGAGGGCGTCGTCGCTTCCGCCGTAATGCGCGCGATGTTTCCGCAGGACGTGGCGCGGCGCGCCTTCCTGAAATCGGTCGGCGCGTCCACGGCGCTGGCCGCGCTGTCGCAGTTCTTCCCGATTCAGACGGCGACCGAAGTCTTTGCGCAGGCCGGAGCGCCCGAGAAGAAGGACCTCAAGGTCGGCTTCATCCCGATCACCTGCGCGACGCCGATCATCATGGCAGCGCCGATGGGCTTCTATTCCAAGCACGGCCTCAACGTCGAAGTGGTCAAGACCGCCGGCTGGGCCGTGATCCGCGACAAGACCATCAACAAGGAATACGACGCCGCGCACATGCTGGCGCCGATGCCGATCGCGATCTCGCTCGGCCTCGGTGCCAACGCCATTCCGTTTGCCGTCCCCGCGATCGAGAACATCAACGGGCAGGGCATCGTGCTGGCGACCAAGCACAAGGACAAGCGCGACCCGAAGGACTGGAAGGGCCTGAAATTCGCGATCCCCTTCGACTACTCCATGCACAATTATCTGCTGCGCTATTATCTCGCCGAGCACGGGCTCGACCCCGACACCGACGTGCAACTGCGCTCGGTGCCGCCGCCGGAGATGGTCGCGAACCTCCGCGCCGACAACATCGACGGCTTCCTTGCGCCCGACAACATCTGCCAGCGCGCGATCTATGACGGCGTCGGCTTCATGCATCTCTTGTCCAAGGAGATCTGGGACGGCCATCCCTGCTGCAGCTTTGCCGCCAGCCGCGAATTCATCACCACGGCGCCGAACAGCTTTGCCGCGCTGACGCGCGCCATCGTCGATGCCACCGCCTATGCGTCGAAGGCCGAGAACCGCAAGCAGATCGCCGAAGCCATCGCGCCCGCCAACTACATCAATGCACCGGTCACGGTGCTGGAGCAGGTGCTGACCGGCACCTATGCCGACGGCCTCGGCGGGGTGAAGACCGACGCCAAGCGCGTCGATTTCGATCCGTTCCCCTGGCAGTCCTTTGCGGTGTGGATGCTGACGCAGATGAAGCGCTGGGGCCAGATCAAGGGCGACGTCGACTACAAGGCGGTGGCCGAGCAGGTGTATCTGGCGACGGACACCAAGAAGCTGATGACCGAGATGGGCCTGTCGCCGCCGGCGAGTGCTTACAAGTCGTTCGCGGTGATGGGCAAGACCTTCGATCCGGGCAAGCCCGAGGATTACGTTGCGAGCTTCAAGATCAGGAAGGCGTCGTGATGGACCGCGCTCTCTCATCGTCGTCCCGGCGAAGGCCGGGACCCATACGCCGTGCTTTCTCGATGCGGCACGCGGGCGGACATTGTGCGCGACAAGCCAGAGCGGTGGTTATGGGTCCCGGCCTTCGCCGGGACGACACGTGGAGAGGTGTTGCAAGATGACCACCTCCCTCCGTCTCCGCGCCGGCCTCGTCTCGATCGTGCTGCTGGCCGCGTTCCTCGGCATCTGGCATCTCGCCACGCGCGCGACGGCGCCGGTCGCGACGATGAGCCCGGAATACGCCAAGCTGATGGGCCTTACCGCGACGCAGGGCAAGTCGGCGATGCCCGGTCCGCTCGATGTCGGCGCAAAGCTGTGGGAGCACCTGAAGCGGCCGTTCTACGACAACGGGCCGAACGACAAGGGGCTCGGCATCCAGCTCGCCTATTCCATCGCGCGCGTCGGCACCGGCTATTTGCTGGCGGTGCTCGTCGCGATCCCGCTCGGCTTCCTCATCGGCATGTCGCCGCTGCTGAGCAAGGCGCTCGACCCCTTCATCCAGGTCTTGAAGCCGATCTCGCCGCTCGCCTGGATGCCGCTTGCGCTCTACACCATCAAGGATTCCTCGATCTCCGCGATCTTCGTGATCTTCATCTGCTCGATCTGGCCGATGCTGCTCAACACCGTCTTTGGCGTCGCCAGCGTGCGCAAGGAATGGATCAACGTCGCGCGCACGCTCGAGGTCGGCACCATCAGGCGCGCCTTCACGGTGATCCTCCCCGCAGCGGCGCCGACGATCCTGACCGGCATGCGCATTTCCATCGGCATCGCCTGGCTCGTGATCGTCGCCGCCGAGATGCTCGTCGGCGGCACCGGTATCGGCTACTTCGTCTGGAACGAGTGGAACAACCTCTCGATCACCAACGTCATAATCGCGATCCTCTTGATCGGGATCGTCGGCATGCTGCTCGACCAGATCCTCGCGCGCTTCACGCGCATGGTCACATTTCCGGAGTAGGGGCCGATGACCGACAAATTCGTCTCCATCGAAGGCATCGCAAAGCGCTATCCGGGTGCGGGCGGTGCCACGACCACCGTGTTCGAGAACCTGTGGCTGTCGATGCCGCGCGGGGAGTTCTGCTGCGTGATCGGCCATTCCGGCTGCGGCAAGACCACGGTGCTCAACATCCTCGCCGGCCTCGACGCGCCGAGCGAGGGCGCCGTCATCGTCGACGGGCAGGCGATTTCGGGGACGAGCCTCGATCGCGCCGTGATCTTCCAGAGCCACGCGCTGCTGCCTTGGCGCACCGTGCTCGGCAACGTCGCCTATGCCGTGAGCTCGAAATGGCGCAACTGGGATCGGGCGAAGGTCAAGGCGCATGCGCAGACCTTCATCGATCTCGTCGGCCTGACGGGTTCGGAGCACAAGCGTCCCTCGGAGCTCTCGGGCGGCATGAAGCAGCGCGTCGGCATCGCCCGCGCGCTCTCGATCACGCCGAAGATGATGCTGATGGACGAGCCGTTCTCGGCGCTGGACGCGCTGACGCGCGGCACGCTTCAGGACGAGGTGCGGCGCATCTGTCTGGAGACTGGCCAGACCGCGTTCATGATCACCCACGACGTGGACGAGGCGATCTACCTCGCCGACAAGATCTTCCTGATGACCAACGGCCCCGGCGCGGTGCTTGCGGAGGTGGTCGAAAATCCGCTGCCGAAGGATCGCGGCCGCACTGACCTGCACCGCCATCCGCTGTACTACGCGCTGCGCAACCACATCATCGATTTCCTGGTGACGCGCAGCAAGACATTCGCGGCCGAGAAGCCCGGTCACGATCCGCGCAACGTGCCCGTGGTGCATATCGGCAAGCCCGGGCTGACGGTCGCCTCCAGCGGCGAAGAGCAACGACAGACCTGGACACCCGGGACCACCCCCGGATTGACTGCTTGAAAAGGGAGACCCTGACATGAAACGCGAAGACCTCACCGAGAAGCTGCTCGACATCAAGCGCGAGAAGGGCTGGAGCTGGAAATACATCTGCGAGAAGATCGGCGGCTATGCGGAGGTGCTGATCGTCGGCGCGATCCTCGGCCAGATGAAACTGACGAAGCCCCAGGCCGCCAACGCCGGCGAGCTGTTCGGCCTGTCGAAGGCCGAGACCGCGATGCTCAACGAGGTGCCGATGCGCGGCACCGGCACGCCGATGCCGCCGACCGATCCCCTGATCTACCGCTTCTACGAAATGGTGATGGTGAACGGCCCGGCCTGGAAGGCGCTGATCGAGGAAGAATTCGGCGACGGCATCATGTCGGCGATCGACTTCGACATGGGAATCGAGCGCGTCGCGAACCCGAAGGGCGACCGCGTCAAGATCACCATGAGCGGCAAGTTCCTGCCGTACAAATATTACGGCGCCAGCGGCAACGTGCCGGAGTATGGCTTCAAGGAGGGGTGATCCTCGCTGTTGTCATTCCGGGGCGGTCCGCAGGACCGAACTATGGTGCGCAATTGCGCACCTGAGAATCTCGAGATTCCGGGTTCGCGTCTTCGACGCGCCCCGGAATGACGACGATTTGGAGAGACGCTACTTCCCCGCCTTCACCTCGGCCGCGGCGACACCGAGCAACTCGCTCATCTTGGCGCGAATCGCCTGTTCGGTGACGACGACGCTCTTGGCGGCGAAATCGGCCATGAGCTTGCGCAGGACGTCGCCATCGCCAGCCTCCTCGAAATCGGCCGCGACCACCTCCTTGGCGTAGGCCGTGGCGGCTTCGCCGGATTTGCCGAGCTTTTCCGCGGCCCACAGCCCGAGCAGGCGGTTGCGGCGGGCCTCCGCCTTGAACTTCTGCTCCTCGTCGAGGGCGAACTTCTTCTCAAAGCCTTCCTCGCGCTTGTTGATCTCGTTCATGCCTTTTCCAATTCCCTGCTGACTGGACCCGGCGGCCCTCGTTGCGAGAGCCCCGGCGCATGCCTAGATAAGGAGCACGAATCGGCAAAACAACGAGCCGTTAAGCCGCAGGCAAAACGGTATAAGTTGGTGCCGGACGGCCGGATCGATTGTGCTCGGACAGCCAATCGGATAGGTTGCCTAAAGGCTTGGTTCCCGTTCTGTTTCTACGGGTTCCCGGCCGTTCACGGCAGCTCCGCTGTGGGTCGTAATCCTAGTCAACCGGAGCACACCAAATTCATGGATTTCAACAAAACACGGTACATCCCCATGAGCCGTCGGCGTCGCATTTATGAAGGCAAGGCAAAGGTTCTTTACGAAGGCCCGGAGCCCGGTACCCTGATCCAGCACTTCAAGGATGACGCCACCGCGTTCAATGCGAAAAAGCATCAGGTGATCGAGGGCAAGGGTGTCCTCAACAACCGGATCTCGGAGTACCTGTTTCAGCACCTCAACGACATCGGGGTGCCGACCCACTTCATCCGCCGCCTCAACATGCGCGAGCAGCTGATTCGCGAGGTCGAGATCGTGCCGCTGGAAGTGGTGGTGCGGAACGTCGCCGCCGGCTCGCTGTCGCAGCGCCTCGGCATCGAGGAGGGCACGCAGCTGCCGCGCTCGATCATCGAATTCTACTACAAGAACGACCAGCTCAACGACCCCATGGTGTCGGAAGAGCACATCACCGCTTTCGGCTGGGCGACGCCCCAGGAAATCGACGACATCATGGCGCTTGCCATCCGCGTCAACGACTTCCTCACCGGCCTCTTCCTCGGCATCGGCATTCGCCTCGTCGACTTCAAGATGGAGTGCGGGCGGCTGTTCGAGAACGAGATGATGCGGATCATCGTCGCCGACGAGATCTCGCCGGACTCCTGCCGCCTGTGGGACATCAAGTCGAACGAGAAGCTCGACAAGGATCGTTTCCGCCGCGATCTCGGCGGGCTGCTGGAGGCCTATACCGAAGTTGCAAAACGCCTCGGCATCCTCATGGAGAACGAGCGTCCGGCGGGCTCCGGCCCGGTGCTGGTGAAGAGCTAAAGGGGTTTTCGACGTGAAGGCACGTGTCACCGTTACCTTGAAAACGGGCATCCTCGATCCGCAAGGAAAGGCCATCGAAGGCGCGCTGAAGTCGCTCGGCGTCGACGGCGTCGCCAGCGTCCGCCAGGGCAAGGTGTTCGACATCGAACTCGCCGGCGCCGACAAGGCCAAGGCGGAAGCCGCGCTGAAGGAGGCCGCCGACAAGCTGCTGGCGAACACCGTGATCGAGAATTATGCGATCGAGATGAAAGGCTGAGAGACAGCAATGGCCGAGGTCAGCAACGAGTTGATCTTTGAGGTTCTCAAGCAAGTGCAGCAGAGGCTCGATCGCGTTGATCACAAGATCGACGAGATCAAGTCTGAGCTGAACGCGCTCCGAGGACATCAGATTTCAATGCAGCAGGACCTCCAGAACGTGTACGGAATACTCGGACGTTCTGACGTGAGGCTTGAGCATATCGAGCGCAGACTCGAGATAAACGAAGTTCCTGCGCAATAAATCGGCATCACAGCCACCCGACGCGGCGGAAGCGCCAGTACAACCCGAGGCAGGCGAGCGCCATCAATCCCAGCACGATGAAGTAGCCGTATTCCAGCTGTAGCTCCGGGATGTACTTGAAGTTCATCCCGTAGATACCGGCGACTGCGGTCGGGACGGCCAGGATCGCGAGCCAGGAGGCGAGCTTCTTGGAGACCGCCGTCTCCTGCGCCTGTCCCACCAGCAGGCTCGCTTCGAAGGCGAAGGCCAGCACCTCGCGCATGGAATCGATGCGCTCCTGGATGTTCCTGACGTGGTCGGTGACGTCGCGGAACAGCGGCTGCATGGCCTGCCGCACCATCGCCAGCTCGTCATGCTCCAGACGGCGGCAGACCTCCACCAGCGGGCCGATCGCGTTCCTGAGCCGCAGCAGGTCGCGGCGCAGCATGTAGAGCCGCTCGATCTGCGCCTTGCTGATCGGCTTGGAGAGCACGTCGTCCTCGATGCCCTCGACCTCGTCATGGATGCTCTCGAGCACGGGCGAGTAGTTGTCGACGATGAAATCGAGGATGGCGTAGAGGATGTAGTCCTCGCCGCGCGCGAGCGCTCGCGGGCAGCTCTCGCAGCGTTCGCGCACCGGCGTGTAGGACGTCGAGGCGCCGTGGCGCACCGAGACCAGATAGCCTTCGCCGACGAAGATGTGGGTCTCGCCGAAGGCGATCCGGCCCTCGACCAGCTGCGCCGTCCGCGCCACGATGAACAGGGCCTCGCCATATTGCTCGATCTTGGGCCGCTGATGGGCGTGGGCGGCGTCCTCGATCGCGAGATCGTGCAGGTCGAACTGCTTCTGCACGGCGCCGAGCAGGGCCGCGTTCGGCTCGTGCAGCCCGATCCAGACCACGTGGCCGGGCTTGGCCCGCCAGCTCGAGGCCTCGCTGATGGCGATGTTGGCGACGCGCCGGCCGTCGACATAGGCACCCGCGGCGACGACGCCCTCAGCGGACACCGGATCGGCGGAGGATGCGGGCAGCGACGGGACGTTCATGGCTGCAATCCCGGGCAAAATCGTCAGGCAAAAGCGCCGTGGCTATGGCCTGTGTACAAGGCCGTCCGGCGAGGCTAGCACTGGTAAAATCCCCGTCAAATGGCTATGTCTCTTCACGAATTGGCCCTTTGGCCAGCCCGATTCCCGTCACTGTCGGAACCCCTGCCATGAAAGCCGCCATCCTCGTCTTTCCCGGAATCAACCGCGAGCGCGACATGGCGCGCGCGCTGAGGCTGATCTCGGGCAGCGAGCCCGCGATGGTCTGGCACGCCGAGACGTCGCTGCCTGCGGGCACCGATCTCGTGGTCGTGCCCGGCGGCTTCTCCTATGGCGATTACCTGCGCTGTGGCGCAATCGCCGCGCGTGCGCCGGTGATGGATGCGGTGCGCGACTATGCGGCCAAGGGCGGCCTCGTGCTCGGCGTCTGCAACGGTTTTCAGATCCTCTGCGAGTCCGGCCTCTTGCCGGGTGTGCTGATGCGCAATGCGCGGCTGAAATTCATCTGCCGCGACGTGCATCTGCGCGTCGAGCGTTCCGACACGCCGTTCACCCGCGGCTACAATGCCGGGCAGGTGATCCGCGTCCCCGTCGCGCATGGCGAGGGCAATTACGAGGCGGATGAGGAGACCATCAAGCGCATCGAGGGCGAGGGGCGGGTGCTCTATCGCTACTGCTCGGCCGACGGCGCGGTTGACGAGAGCCACAACATCAACGGCGCGGCGCATTCGATCGCCGGCCTCGTCAACGACAGGGGCAACGTACTCGGCATGATGCCGCATCCGGAAAACCACGTCGAAGACATCATGGGCTGCACCGACGGCCGCGGCCTGTTCGCCGGCCTCACCGCGCATCTGGAAAAGGCCGCGTGATCTCGTTCGTGCTGAAGCGGTCTTTGGCCGCTGTCGCCGTCGTTGTTTTCGCGACGGCCGCGTTCGCCCAGGATTTCCCCAAGCGTCCGATCACCATGATCGTGCCGTTCGCGGCCGGCGGCACCTCGGACGTGATCGCGCGCACCGTCGCCGAGCAGATGGGCATCGCGCTCGGCCAGACCATCGTCATCGAGAACGTCGCCGGCGCCGGCGGTTCGACCGCGCTGGCACGCGCCTCCCGCGCCGAGCCTGACGGTTACACCATCGCGATCGGCAATGCCGGCACCAATGCCGCGACCTACACGATCTATCCAAAGCTGCCGTTCACGCCCGAATCCTTCGTGCCGATCGCCATGGTGGCGAAGACGTTCGGCATCATCGCGATCCGGAAGGATTTTCCGGCGAAGGACCTCAAGGAGTTCATCGCCTACGCCAAGGCCAATCCGGGCAAGATCAATCTCGGCCATGCCGGCGTCGGCTCCTCGAACTATTTGATCTGCAAGAGCTTCGTCACCGCCGCCGGGATCGACGCGACGCTGGTCGGCTATCGCGGCGCCGCGCCTGCGCTGACCGATGCGGTCGGCAGCCAGATCGACGGCGTCTGCGATGCGGCCGCCTCGGTGTCGCAGTCGATCAACGAGAAGCTGGTGCGGGGGCTCGTGGTCGGCTCGACCGTGCGGCTCGCGACGCTGCCCGATCTGCCGACGTCCGCCGAAGCCGGCCTTCCCGAATTCGAGGCGCAGGGCTGGAACGGCCTGTTCGCGCCCAAGGGCACGCCGCCGGCCGTCATCGCCAGGCTGAATGCAGCGGCGCGCACGGCGGTGGAGACCGACGCGGTCAAGAAGCGTTTTGCCGATCTCTCGACCGTCGCGCCCGATGACAACGAGCATACGCCGGAGCTGCTTCAGCAGCTCGTGACGCGCGACGTCGAGAAATACCGGAAGATGCTGGCGGACGACGCCAAGCCATAGCGCCTCGCGCTAGCGCAGCTTCAGCCGCTCGGCCGGCACCGTCATCGCGGCGACGCCGGCCATGACCAGCAGCAGGCCCAGCGCCAGGTTCGACGGCACGCTCTCGCCGAGCAGCAGCACGGACAGGCCGACGCCGATCGGGATGCGCAAATAGCCTTGCGCATTCGTGGTCAGCGTGCCGAGCCGGCCGAGGCAGACGTAGAACAGCATCAGCCCCAACGCGCTGGAGACGATGCCCATGACGATGGTGGCGACGATCGCCTGAAACGTCGGATGCAGCGTCCAGGGCTGGTCGACGATCAGCGAGGGCGGGAGCAGGATGAGGCCGCCGAACAGCAGCGAGCCGGCCGCCACCACCATCGGGTCGTAGTCGGACAGCCTGAGGCCGAAGATCGTCGCGCAGGCAAAGGAGATGGTGGCGAGCAGGATCGCGATCTCCGCGACGATCTCGCGGCCGAAGCCACCGAGCGCATCGAGGCCGACGATGGCGACGGTGCCGCCGAGACCGAGGATTGCGCCTGCAAGCTTCAACAACGTGGCCGGCTCGTGCCGCGTGATCAGCGAGGTGATCAGGAAGGCGAAGATCGGCGTCGTCGAGGCCAGCACCACCGTGTTGGACGCCGGCACATATTGCTGCGACCAGGTGATGACCAGGAACGGGAAGGTCGAGTTGATCAGCTGCTGGGTCGCGAACAGCTTCCAGTCCTTCGCGTCGGTCGGGATCCTGACGCCGCGTATCCACAGGATTGCGAACAGGAAGGCGGCCGCGATCAGCGACCGCGCCGAGATGAAGGTGATGGGCGGGATCGTGTCCAGCGCGAGCTTGGCCAGCGGATAGGTGGAGCTCCAGCAGCAGGCGAGCGCGAACAGCAGCGCATAGTCGCGCCAGTTACGGGCGCCGGTCGCGGCCACGGACGGTAGCGGCGATGATACGGAGGCCGCTGCGCGACCCCTCGGCGACGTGCTCTGCGGCACCTTGTTCCTGCTCCCCGGCGCGACCGCGCTTCTCGCAAGTCTGGGCGAGGGGGCGCCAAAAGGGAAGGTGTCGAGCTATGCGTTTGGCTGAGGGAGCGACTTCCACCTGGCCCGCTTGATCGTCCCCGAAAAGGTGAACAGAAGGCGCTCGCCGGAGGTCATCTGCCCGCGCAGGAAGATCAGCGAGCCGCCGGCGCGGGTGACCTCGCCGGTGCACTCGATCAGCTCGCCCTCATGCCCGGCATCCAGGAATTCGCAGGCGAAATTGACCGTCACGCCGCGGCCGTTCAGCGCGTTCCGGCCGATCGCGAACAGGCAGTAATCGGCGAAGGCCATGAAGCAGCCGCCATGGACGTTGCTGGAGCCGTTCAAATGCTTCTTTTCGACCCGGAAGGCGCAGCGGACGCTGCCGTCCGCCTCCAGGCGGTGCCAGAAGGGGCCGATATGGCTCTCAAAGCTGTCCCTGATCCAGGTCTGCCAGCCCTTGAACTCACCCTCGGTCGCGACATGCAGCTCGGGGCGGGGCGGAGCGGCCGTTTTGGTCAATTCGTGCAAGGAAATGGGCCTTCAATTGCGGGTCCTTAGCCCTTAAATCCGATCTGTCCGCGCTGTGCAATTCCCGTTCCCGCACCCCTCGGCCGCAAAACGTGGGACAGTGGGAAAATGCGCCATAAAGGGCTTTTCGCGAGGCCCCGATCTTCCTAAGAACGGCCAACCGCCGCCGAAAGCCCCGAATCCATGAAGAACGAACCCAAGATCACCCCCGAACTGGTTGCCGCTCACGGGCTCAAGCCCGACGAGTACGAGCGCATCCTGAAGCTGATCGGGCGGGAGCCGACCTTCACCGAGCTCGGCATCTTCTCGGCAATGTGGAACGAGCATTGCTCGTACAAATCCTCGCGCATCCATCTGCGCGGCCTGCCGACCAAGGCGCCCTGGGTGATCCAGGGCCCCGGCGAGAATGCCGGTGTGATCGACATCGGCGACGGCCAGGCCGTGGTCTTCAAGATGGAGAGCCACAACCACCCGAGCTACATCGAGCCCTATCAGGGTGCGACCACCGGCGTCGGCGGCATTTTGCGCGACGTCTTCACGATGGGCGCACGCCCGATCGCCTGTCTCAATGCGCTGAGCTTCGGTGCCCCCGAGCATGCCAGGACCCGGCATCTGGTCTCCGGCGTGGTCGCCGGCGTCGGAGGCTACGGCAATTCCTTCGGCGTGCCGACGGTGGGAGGCCAGGTGCGCTTCCACACCCGCTATGACGGCAACATCCTCGTCAACGCGATGGCCGTGGGCCTCGCCGACGCCGACAAGATCTTCTATGCGGCCGCCTCCGGCGTGAACATGCCGATCGTCTATCTGGGCTCCAAGACCGGCCGTGACGGCATCCACGGCGCCTCGATGGCCTCGGCCGAGTTCGACGACAAGTCCGAGGAGAAGCGCCCGACCGTGCAGGTCGGCGATCCCTTCGCCGAGAAGCTTTTGCTCGAGGCGTGCCTCGAGATCATGGAGAAGGGCTGTGTCATCGCGATCCAGGACATGGGCGCGGCGGGCCTGACCTGTTCGGCGGTCGAGATGGGCGCCAAGGGCGACCTCGGCGTCGACCTCGATCTCGACGCGGTGCCGACCCGCGAGACCGGCATGAGCGCCTACGAGATGATGCTCTCGGAGAGCCAGGAGCGCATGCTGATGGTGCTCAAGCCCGAGAAGGAGAAGGAAGCCGAGGCGATCTTCAAGAAATGGGGCCTCGACTTCGCCGTGGTCGGCTACACCACGCTGAGCAAGCGTTTCGTGGTCAAGCATGGCGGCGACGTCATGGCCGACCTTCCGATCAAGGAGCTCGGCGACGAGGCGCCGCTCTATGACCGCCCGCATGTCCCCTCCGCCGCGCTGCCGGTCGTGCACGCGCGCGAAGTGCCGGCACCGATGAGCGTCGGGGCCGCACTGGAGAAGCTGATCGGCACGCCCGACATGTGCAGCAAGCGCTGGGTCTGGGAGCAGTACGATCACGTCATCCTCGGCAACACCATGCAGCGCCCCGGCGGCGATGCCGCGGTGGTGCGCGTGCAGGACGGGCCGAAGGGCCTCGCGCTGACCGTCGACGTCACGCCGCGCTATTGCGAGGCCGATCCGTTCGAGGGCGGCAAGCAGGCGGTGGCGGAAGCCTGGCGCAACATCACCGCCGTCGGTGGCAAGCCGCTCGCGATCACCGACAATCTCAACTTCGGGAATCCTGAGCGGCCCGAGATCATGGGCCAGTTCGTCGGCTGCCTGAAGGGCATCTCGGAAGCCTGCCGCACGCTCGACTTCCCGGTCGTGTCCGGCAACGTCTCGCTCTACAACGAGACCAACGGCCGCGCGATCCTGCCGACGCCCTCGATCGGCGGCGTCGGCCTGCTCGACGATTTCACCAAGTCCGCCTCGCTCGCCTTCAAGGCCGAGGGCGAGGCGATCCTGTTGATCGGCGAGACCCATGGCTGGCTCGGCCAGTCGGTCTACTTGCGCGACATCTGCGGTCGCGAGGAGGGCGCGCCGCCGCCGGTCGATCTCGCCGCGGAGAAGCGTAACGGCGACTGCGTCCGCGGCATGATCCATGCGGGCACCGCGACCGCCGTGCACGACCTCTCCGACGGCGGCCTGCTGATCGCGCTCGCCGAGATGGCGATGGCGAGCGGCATCGGCGCGAAGCTGCTGGCGGCGCCGACCGCGCTCGTGTCGCAGGCCTATTGGTTCGGCGAGGACCAGGCGCGCTATCTCGTCACCGTGCCGGAAACGGAGGCCGGGCGCGTGCTGGCCAAGATGCGCGGCTGCGAGGTGCCCTGCGTGCGGATCGGTACCACCGGCGGCGACACCATCGCGATCGCCGGCGAGGCGCCGGTTGCGATCGACACGCTGCGCAAGTCGTTCGAGCGTTGGCTGCCGGAGTATATGGGCGGGAAGGCGGCGTAAGCTTTTTCGTAGCCCGGATGAGCGCAGCGACATCCGGGACTTTCTTGATGGGGTCTCCCGGATATCGCTGCGCTCATCCGGGCTACAATCGCTGAGACGGCGTGCCCTACAACACCCTCGTCGCCCCGGGAATCTGGCGCAAGGCGCGCGTGAGCGCCCAACTGAACGCGACGGTCAGCACGAATCCGACCATCGCCTTGACGATCGCCGGCAGGTCATAGTCGAACAGCCAGTATTGCAGCCACAGTGCGATCGGATAGTGCACCAGGAACATGCCGTACGCGTCGCTCTGCATTGGATCGAGCAGCTTGGCTGAGCCTGATTGCCTGAACCTCTGGAAAAAGGCCAGGATCAGAAACATGATGGCCACGCTGAAGACAGTGAAGCAGACGGCATAGAGCGCTTCATACCAGTCCGGCAGCGGCGACGGGTTGCCCAGGATTTCGCGCTTGATGAAGATCAGCACCCACAAGAGGCAATACGGAACGATCGCCAGCACCATCCAGTCCCAACTGACCTTCGCCATCCGGCCGTCTGCAGCGAGCAGCCCGCGATCCATTTGCGCAACGCCGATGCCGGCACCGAAAAAGAAGTAGGTCGCGTAGAGCATCACGCGCCCGTGCTGGACCGAGAACGGCCCGAACTCGAACCAACTGCCTGCTCCGAAGTGAACCCGCCCGGGAATGTAGAACGCCGCGGTGACGGCAAGCATGACCGCGAAGAACACGGCGGGCCGGCGGCGACCGTGTAGCGAGAGGCGATTGATCGGATCGAGCAGATTGGGCGACAGCCGGTGCAGCAGGCAGGCAACCAAGTCGAAGGCGAACAAGACCCAAAGGAACCAGATCGGCCCGCTCGGCCAAGGGCCCTTCGTGATCATATTCCAATAGTATTCCGAAAAGCCGATCTCGGGATGCTGCCGCAGGGAGATCGCGTAATAGGCGAGCGGAATGACTGTAAGGGCGCAGATCGCGAAGGGTAAGCCCAGCCGAAGCAGGCGATCTGCCAAATAGCTCCGCGCTCCCTTCCGGGCGATACCAGACCAGGCGAACAGTCCCGACAGGAAAAAGAACATCGCCATGAAGAAACTGTCGGTGGCGAGCACGATCATGTCGAAGCCGAAGAAGTACTTCGGATCGGTATGACCGAAATAAGTGTAGGGGATCACCGCGTGATGCAGCAGCACCACCAGCGTCAGGAAGGTGCGGGCGCGATCGAGCGACAGATTGCGCGTCTTGCTCTTCGGCGCGGCGTGCACCTCTGCATCGATCGTCGCTGAATGTGACATCGTCATCATGGCCGCCCCGGTCTTGCTCCTGTCCCGGCCAGACTGTGCCGCCGGGAACCCGATTCAGCAAGCGCCGTTTGTGCAGCGGCATGTTTGTTAAGCGTCATGCCTGTGCAGCGTCTTGGCCGATGCCGCGCCGTCAGGAACCAGTTCCGCGCCGCGAAGTTAGCGTCCCCGAATGCGTTGAGGGCCGCGGGTAGCGGCACCCGAGTCGGAGCTGGCGATGACGATCCTGAAATGGGCGCTGATCTTTCTCTTGATCTCGATCGTGGCCGGCGTGCTCGGCTTCACCGGCATCTCGGCCGCCTCCGCCGACATCGCCCGCTTCCTGTTCTATGTCTTCGTCGTGATCTTCCTGGTGCTGCTGATACTCGGGCTCACGATCTTCAGGGCGTAGCTGCCGGAGTCATTCCGGGGCGGTCCGCAGGACCGAACCCGGAATCTCGAGATTCCGGGTTCGATGCTTCGCATCGCCCCGGAATGACAACATCCAAAACTACCCCACTTCCTCGATCTTCACTTTGTCCGGATAGAAGGCCAGATGGCCTGAAATCTCCGCCATCGCGGGGAAGGGCGCCTCATAGGTCCAGATCGCGTTGTCGAGCGTCTTGCCGTCGGCCTTGACGCTGTAATAGCTCGCATCGCCCTTGTAGGGGCAATGGGTGACGCGGTCGGTGCGCTCCAGCAGTGCCATGTTGGCATCCTGTCGCGGTACATATTGCACCGCCGGATATTTGGCCTCCTTCAGCGTCAGCGCCTTGCTGGTCTCGGCGATCACGATGTCGCCCGCCGTGACGCGGACGCGCCGGGGGTTTGGGGTGATGGTGATGGGGTGGTCGGGCCCTGGAAGCTTCATGATTTCACGCCTTTTCGATCAATCTGCCGCGCGCGGCACTTTGTCGTGCCTTTATCCTGATGGGATCAGGGATATAGTGCAGGAATGCGTGACGTAGAAGGCCGTTCACGCTAAGTTTGGCCCTGCCGGCGAGGGGACCCCGGCAGCGATTCGAACGCTTGAGACCAGAAGGAGCGAGACCCGAATGCCCATGGACGCCCACGATATCGAGGCGATGATCAAGGCAGCGATCCCCGATGCCGAGGTGACGATCCGAGACCTCGCCGGCGACGGCGACCACTATGCCGCGACCGTGATCTCGGAATCGTTCCGCGGCAAGTCCCGCGTCCAGCAGCACCAGATCGTCTATCAGTCCCTGCGCGGCCAGATGGGCGGCGTGCTGCACGCGCTGGCGCTGCAAACCGGGGTACCCGGCACCTGATCTGATCGCAGCGGGGGACCGATGATGGCTGCGGACAATCCGCGCGGCGCGATGTTTCGGGTCATCCTGCCGAACCAGCCCAGCCGCGTCACCAATGCCGAGCTGTTCTTCGACCTCGTCTTCGTCTTTGCCGTCACGCAGGTGTCGCACACGCTGCTGCACCATTTCACGCCGCTCGGCGCGGTCGAGGTCACGCTGCTGTTCCTGGCAGTGTGGTGGGTGTGGGTCTACACCGCCTGGGTCACCAACTGGCTCAATCCCGATCTGACGCCGGTCCGCATCCTGATCTTCCTGATGATGCTGGGCGGCCTCGTGCTGTCGACGACGATTCCGACCGCCTTCGATGGCCGCGGTCTCTGGTTCGCGATCGCCTATGCAACCATGCAGGTCGGACGCACCGCGTTCTGGCTGTTTGCGACCCCGCGTCACCGCACGGCAGTGCGGCACAACGCGATCCGCATCCTGGTTTGGCTCTGCGGCTCCGCGATCTTCTGGATCCTTGGCGGCCTCGCGCATGGGGAGGAGCGGCTCTGGTTCTGGATCGTGGCGCTAACGATCGAATATATCTCGCCCGCGGTCCGCTTCTGGGTGCCGAAGCTGGGATTCTCGTCGGTGGAGGCCTGGGCTGTCGAAGGCGGCCACATGGCCGAGCGCTGCGCCGGGTTCATCATCATCGCGCTCGGCGAGGCCGTCGTCGTCAACGGCGCGACCTTTGCTGAGCTGGAGTGGACCGCGGACAACATCCTGGCCTTCGTCTCGGCGCTCACCGGCGCCATCGCAATGTGGTGGATCTATTTCCACAAGGGCGCCGAGGCCGGCTCCGAGCGCATCTCGAAGTCCGCCGAATCCGGCCGGCTGGCCCGGCTCGCCTACACCTATCTGCACATGCCGATCGTCGCCGGCATCATCCTGACCGCCGTCTCGGACGAACTGGTGCTGAAGCATCCGACCGGACATTCCGACGTCAGGATCATCGTGAGCACCATCGGCGGGCCGCTGGTGTTCCTGGTCGGCACCATCCTGTTCAAGCACGCGATCCGCGGCTTCCTCCAGCTCTCGCACGGCATCGGCATCATCCTGCTGCTGGGGCTGTGGTGGTTCGCCGCCGATCTCTCGCCGCTATGGCTCTCGGTCGCGACGACGGTGATCATGATCGTCGTCGCGGTGTGGGAGTCGGTGTCGCTGGGGTCGAAGGTGGAAGAGGCCGAGGAGCACTGAAGCTCGGGAGCGGTCTGAGCGCACGCCTCGTCCTTCGAGACGACCGCTCCGCGGTCTCCTCAGGATGAGGCTGATCAGCGTCAGTGCTCGTTGAATCTGCTGCCGCGCACTCCGTCCTCATCCTGAGGAGCCCGCCTAAAGCGGGCGTCTCGAAGGATGCGCCGCAGGGAAAGCGCTCTCAGATGCGGTGTAGCGTTTACTCCGCCGCCTCCAGCGCGTGCACCGAGAACATCTTCGCCGCATCCGTCCAGCTCTCGCGCACGCGCCAGCCGGCGCCCTGCGCCAGCGCGGCGAAGCGTTCGAGGCTGTATTTGTAGCTGTTCTCGGTGTGGATGCTCTCGCCCGGGCGGAACGAGAAGCTGGTGCCGAGCAGGCGCACGGTCTGGCTCTTCTTGCTGATCAGGTGCATCTCGATGCGGTGCCGCTCGCGATTGTAGATGGCGCGATGGGTGAAGGCGGACAGGTCGAAATTGCCGCCGAGCTCGCGGTTGATCCGCACCAGCACATTGAGGTTGAAGCGGGCGGTGACGCCGGCGGCATCGTTGTAGGCGTCGTGGAGCACGCGCTCGTCCTTCTCGAGGTCGGCGCCGATGATCATCTGCGCGCCTTTGCCCAGGATCTGGCGCGCGCTCTTCAGGAAGGCCTGCGCTTCATGCGGCTCGAAATTGCCGATGGTCGAGCCCGGAAAGAAACCGACCTTGGGCATTGACGCGACCGCCCTGGGCAGCTCGAACGGCGTGGTGAAGTCGGCCGCCACCGGATAGATGCCGAGCGTCGGGAAGTCCCGCTTCAGGCCGTTCGCCTGCGCCGTCAGGAAGTCGCCGGATATGTCGACGGGCACATAGGCCGCGAACTTGCAGTGGTTCAGCAGCAGGCGGACCTTCGTGGTCGCGCCCGCGCCGAACTCGACCAGCGCCGCATGCTCGGGAATGATCTTTGCGATCTCGCTGCCGCGCTCCTTCAGGATCGCAAGCTCGGTACGCGTCGGATAATATTCGGGCAGGCGCGTGATCGCCTCGAACAGCTCCGATCCGGTCGCGTCGTAAAAATATTTTGGCGACAGCTTTTTCGGCTGCTGCGAGAGGTCCTCGATGGCCTCGCGGGCGAACACAGTGGTCTGCTCGTCGGGAAGATGGGCTTGGGCCAAAGCGCTGGCGTGCACATTCATGATACTCTCCTGAACGCGCTGTCCGGCGCGCATTTATCGTCGGATGAGAACTAGTTGTAATCGGCGAGCCGCAGTCCCGTGAATTGCCAGCGGTGGTGCGGATAGAAGAAGTTACGATAGGTGATACGGCTCTGCCCCTCCGGGGTTGCAAGCGAGGAGCCTCGCAGCACCAGCTGGTTGACCATGAACTTGCCGTTGTATTCGCCGAGGGCACCTTCGATGGCGCGGTAACCCGGGTAGGGCGAGTAGGAGGATCGCGTCCACTGCCAGACGATCCCGAAGGCATCGTTGAGCGCGCCCGCGCGTGCGGCGACCTCCCATTCCATCTCGGTCGGCAGATGTTTTCCGGCCCAGCGCGCGAACGCATCGGCCTCGTAATAGCTGACATGGCAGACGGGGGCGTCGGGATCGACCGGCTTGAGGCCGGCGAGCGTCATCACCTGCCAGGCGCCATCGACCTCGCGCCAATGTCCCGGAGCCTGCCAGTCTTCCTTGCTGACGGTGGCAAAGCCGTCCATCAGCCACAGCGTTGCGTTCGCGTAGCCGCCGTCGCGCATGAAGGCGAGCCATTCGCCATTGGTGACGAGATTGCGCGCGACCTTGACCGGGCCGACGAGGGCGCGGTGGGCCGGCTTCTCGTTGTCGAAATGGAAGCTGTCGTCGACGTGGCCGACGGTGTGGATGCCTTCGTTGAGGATCAGCCAGTCATCGCCGGCGCGCGTCGCGGATGGAAAGCGCCAGTCCGCATCGTAGGCCGGATAGACCGGATTCTGCGCAAAGGCGTGCAGGATGTCCGTGAACATCAATTCCTGATGCTGCTGCTCGTGATTGAGCCCGACCTCGACGAGTGGCGCGATGGCCCGGAGCTTGTCCTCGCCCGCCTCGTGGAAGAATTTCACGACCGCCGCATCGACATATCTGCGATAGGCGCCGACCTCGTTCGCACTGGGGCGGGTGATGTCGCCGCGGTGATTCCGGGCATGACGCGGGCCGGCGCTGACATAATAGGAATTGAACAGAAACGCGAAATCGGGGTGGAAGGGCTGGTAGCCCGGGCAATGCTCGCCGAGCAAAAATTGCTCCCAGAACCAGGTGGTGTGGGCCCGGTGCCATTTCGCGGGGCTCGCATCCGGCATGGACTGGATCTGCTGGTCCTCCGGCGACAGCGGCGCGGCCCGGCGCTCGGTCTCGTTGCGGACGGCGAGAAACCCATCCTCCAGCCGCTGGGCGAGATTGCCCGGGTCGGAGGACGGTGACGAAATTGGCGGGGCGGCCGTGGCGGAGGCTGGTTTCGTCACGTTTTTCTCCAGACAGGACAAGAGAACGTTGTTGGCGTTGCCCGGTTCCAAAACCAAGGTTCGTCCTAGATAGGGGCTCCGTTACGGTATGAAAGTCCTCCCCGGTGATGATATTCGTGTCATCATGCAATGGGGCCGGTGCCAGCAGGACCGGCCGCCGAGGGGGTGTTCGCCGCCATTTTACTTTGGATGCACAACGGTTTGGGCTACATATATAGGCAGGTATCGGGTTAAATCGGCTGAGCCGGCCCGGAGTGATTGTTGAGGGCTCCGCCCCAGAAGGACATGGATATGAGCATCGAGGAATTCATCGCCAACGAAGTGAAGTCGAACGACGTGGTTCTGTTCATGAAGGGCACGCCGCAATTTCCGCAGTGCGGTTTCTCCGGCCAGGTCGTGCAGATCCTCGACCACCTCGGCGTTGGCTATAAGGGCCTCAACGTCCTCGAATCCGCAGAACTGCGCAACGGCATCAAGACCTTCTCCAACTGGCCGACCATTCCGCAGCTCTATGTGAAGGGCGAATTCGTCGGCGGCTGCGACATCGTCCGCGAGATGTTCCAGGCCGGCGAATTGCAGCAGCTCCTCTCCGAGAAGGGCGTCGCAGTCGCGGCCTGACGTGTGACCGCGCTGTCGCGCCGGATTGGCGGCGCGGAGCTCGAGGTCATCGTTGCTGACATCACGACACTGAGCGTTGACGCCATCGTCAACGCCGCCAACACGTCGCTCCTGGGCGGGGGCGGCGTCGATGGGGCGATCCATCGGGCCGCCGGGCCCGATCTGGTCGCCGAATGCCGGATGCTCCACGGCTGCAAAACGGGCGACGCCAAGATCACCAAGGGCTATCGGCTCAAGGCCGCGCACGTGATCCATACCGTCGGTCCGGTCTGGAATGGCGGCACGCTGGACGAAGACGATCTGCTCGCCTCCTGTTATCGCCGTTCGATGGAGCTGTGCGGGAAGCACAAGCTGACCTCCGTGGCATTTCCCGCGATTTCGACCGGCATTTTCCGCTTTCCCGCGGAGCGGGCGGCGGATATCGCCGTGCACACGACAATCGAAGGGCTCGCTGTAGCGCCATCCGTTGCGCGCGTGGTGTTCTGCTGCTTTGCCGAGCCGAGCGCCAAGCTCCATGCCGAGGCGCTTGCGCGACACAGCAGCCCTTGTGCCTGATGACGCGGTCAGTACACTCCGCCCAGCCATGTTCCGGGGAGGGGATATGATTTCACAATCTGGACTGCGTGCGCTCGCCTGCGGCGCGCTGGTGTGGCTTGGCGCGATGTCGTTCGCACGGGCAGAGGGCACCTACGAGATCCCGGCCGGCGCGCATTTCAATCAGGACAAGCTCGCCAAGGTCACCGAGTTCTTCAAGAACGAGGTCGCAACCGGCAAGATCGCCGGCGCAACCGTGCTGATCCGGCAGCACGGCAAGCCGGTTTACCACGAAGCCTTCGGCGTGCAGGACGTCGCCAGCAAGGCGCCGATCACCGACAAGACCATCTTCCGCCTGTTCTCGATGAGCAAGGCGATCACCTCCGTCGTCGCGGTGCAGCTGATCGAGGACGGCAAGATCAAGCTCGACGATCCCGTCTCGAAATACATTCCGTCCTTCGCCAACGTGAAGGTCGGCGTCGAGAAGAAGGCCGACGACGGCACCAAGTCGCTCGAGCTGGTGCCGCCGACGCGGCCGATGACGGTGCTCGACCTGATGCGCCACACCTCCGGCATCACCTATGGCTTCTATGGCGACAGCCTGGTGCGCAAGGCCTATCGCGACGCGAACATCTATGCCGGCGATTTCGACCTCGCCGAGTTCGCCGAGCGCATCGCCAAACTGCCGCTGCACAACCAACCGGGCGCGCTGTGGCAGTACGGCCACTCCACCGACGTCCTCGCGCGCGTGATGGAGATCGCGGCGGGCAAGCCGCTGATAGACATCATGCGGGAGAAGCTGCTCGATCCGCTCGGCATGGTCGATACCGGCTTCTTCGTCACGGCCCCCGAGAAGCAGAAACTGCTGGCGCAGCCGGTGCCGAATGACAGCGATTTCAGGGTCGGCCGGATCAACGATCCGACGGTCGTCAAGAAGATCCAGTTCGCCAGCGGCGGTATGGTCACGACCATGGCCGACTATGAGCGCTTCGCGCAGATGCTGCTCAATGGCGGCAGCCTCGACGGCAAGACCATTCTCAAGCCCGAGACGTTCAAGCTGATGGTGACCGATCAGGTCGGCCCGACCTCGGGGGTCAGTCGCGATTATTTCTATTTCCCCGGCGACGGTTTTGGCTTCGGCCTCGGCCTTGCGGTCCGCACCGAGCCCGGCAATGCCAAGCCGCCGCCGCCCGGCGATCTCGGGGAATTGAAGTGGGACGGCGCCTCCGGCTGCTATTTCGTGATCGACCCCAAGCAGGACATGTTCTTCGTGCTGCTGGAGCAGACCCCGACCGAGCGCCAGCGCGTGCAACGGACACTGAAGCAGTTGGTTTATGACGCCATGGAGAAGTGACATGAGCGGGCGCCGCGCGCTGATCGCGGCGCTCGTCGTTCTGGTCGGTGTCGTCGGCGCGAGAGCAGGCTCCGAGGGGCGCCCCGCGCACAGCCTCTCGCCTGAAGGCCTGGCGAAAGTCTCCGACTACATCAGGAACGAGGTCGCGACCGGGAAGATACCCGGCGCAATCCTGCTGCTCCAGCAGCACGGCAAACCGGTCTATTACGAGAATTTCGGCGTCCGCGACGTTGCGACCGGGATTTCGATGAGCGCGGACACGATCTTCCGTCTCTATTCGATGTCGAAGCCGGTTACCTCCGTGATGGCGATGATGCTGGTCGAGGAGGGCAAGCTCGCGCTCGACGATCCCGTTTCAAAATACATTCCGGCCTTTGCCGGCATGAAGGTCGGCGTCGAGAAGAAAGCCGAGGACGGCAAGGTCGCGCTGGCGCTGGAGCCGCTCGATCGTCCGGTCACGATCAAGGACCTGCTGTGCCACACTTCGGGGTTGCCCTACGGCTATTACGGCGGCGGCGCGGTGCGCGAGCTCTACGCCGAGGCCAATCTCTTCGACAGTAATCTCGGCAATGCCGACTTCGCCGCGAAGATCGCCACGCTGCCGCTGGTCGAGCAGCCGGGCACGGTGTGGGATTACGGCTTTTCCACCGACGTGCTCGGACGCGTCGTCGAGGTGATCTCGGGAAAGACGCTGCTCCAGTTCGAGAGGGAGCGCCTGCTCGATCCGCTCGGCATGACCGAGACGGCGTTCTTTGTCGCCGATCCCGCCAAGTTTCCCCGCATTGCCGAGCCGATGCCGGGCGACCGCAACATCAATCCGACGACGCAGGTTCGCGATATCAGGCTGCCCATAACTGGGGAATCCGGCGGCGGCGGCATGGTCGGCACCGTCGGCGACTACGCCCGGTTCGCGCAGATGCTGCTCAACGGCGGCACCTACGAGGGCCTGCGCTATCTCAAGCCCGAGACCATTGCGCTGATGGCGTCGGATCATGTCGGACCGGAGACGAAGATCGCGCGCGATCATAATTATTATCCGGGCGGGAACTCCGGCTTTGGCCTCGGCTTTGCCGTGCGCACTTCGGTGCCATCAGGCACGTCCTGGCCTACAGGCGAATATCGCTGGGACGGCGTCGGCGGCACCTTCTTCTTCATCGACCCCGAAGACGATCTGTTCGGGATCTTCATGGTGCAGACCCCGTCGCAGCGCGGCCGGATCCAACTGGCGCTGAAGACGCTGATCTATCAGGCGATGGGGCGCTGATCGCGGGCGTTGCGCCGCCTTCGTAGCCTGCGCAGCCCGGATGAGCCAACGGGTCGGCGCGAAGCGCCGCCCGATGACAGGCTCCGCGACATCCGGGATTTCTGCGAATGGATTCCCGGGTATCGCTGCGCTGACCCGGGCTACTGGACCTATGCCCCGCGCACGATCTCGCGGACGTAGCCGATCGTCTCCTCGATCTGGCTCGCATTGACGTCGAGATGGGTGCAGGCGCGGATGCGGCCGTCCATCATCGCGAGCGTCACGCCGCGCTGACGGAGCGCGGCGACCATCTTGTCCCCGGCAATGCCGGCGCCGTCGGGCTTGAAGAACACGAGATTGGTCTCGGGCTCCTGCACCTCGATGCCCGCGATCTGCGACAATCCGCGGGCGAGCGCGCGCGCATTGGCGTGGTCGTCGGCGAGGCGGTCGACGTTGTGGTCGAGCGCGTAGATGCAGGCGGCGGCGCAGATTCCGGCCTGCCGCATCGAGCCGCCGAGGCGCTGCTTCCACTGCCAGACCGCGTCGATGAAGGCGCGCGAGCCCGCGAGCACGCCGCCGATCGGCGCGCCCAGGCCCTTGGAGAAATCGATCCAGGCCGAATCCCAGCCCGCCGTCATGTCGCGCGGAGAGATGCCGCTTGCCACCGTGGCGTTCAGGAGACGCGCGCCGTCCATGTGGGTGACGAGGCCGTGCTGCCTGGCGATCGCGACGATCTCGTCGAGCGCGGCCTTCTTCCAGATCGTGCCGCCGCCGATATTGGCGGTCTGCTCGACGCTGACGACGGTCTGCGGCGGCTGGTAGCGCGTGCGCGGGTGCAGCGCCTTGCGGAACGTCTCCGGCGTGAACTGGCCGTCGGCACCCTTCAGCTGCATGACCTGGAAGCCGCCGATCGCGGCATGCGCGCCGCCTTCGCGGGCGATGATGTGCGCGGTCTCATGGGCGAGGATCTCGTCGCCGGGGCGGCAATGCACCAGCGTCGCGGTGACGTTGCACATCGTGCCCGAGGGCATGTAGACGGCGGCTTCCTTGCCGAGCAGATCCGCAACGCGCTCGCACAGCGCGTTCACGGTCGGGTCGTCGCCGACCTGCTCGTCGCCGACCTCGGCGCGCGCCATCGCCTCGCGCATCGCAGCCGTCGGCTTGGTCTGCGTGTCCGACAGCAGATTGATGCGCACCGGCGGCGCCTTGGGATCGATCGGGGGAGGGGTGTAGAGCATGCGGCGCCTCCTAACGGCGGGATGGCCACTGACGTGGCTCTTAAGCAAAAAGGCCCCGGCGAACCGGGGCCTTTCGATAATCAGATCTTAGCGCGAATAGAATTCGACGACCAGATGCGGCTCCATCTGCACCGGGAACGGCACGTCGGAGAGGCCGGGGATGCGGATGTACTTGGCGGTCATCTTGCCGTGGTCGACTTCGAGATAGTCGGGCGTGTCGCGCTCGGGGAGCTGGCTGGCTTCGAGGACGTGGGCGAGCTGCTTGGAGGCTTCCTTGACCTCGATCACGTCGCCGACCTTGAGCTGGTAGCTCGAGATGTTGACCTTGCGGCCGTTCACCTTGATGTGGCCGTGGTTGATGAACTGGCGCGCGGCGAAGATCGTCGAGACGAACTTGGCGCGGTACACGACCGCGTCGAGACGACGCTCCAGGAGACCGATCAGGTTCTCGCCGGTGTCACCCTTGAGGCGGCTCGCCTCGACATAGATGCCGTGGAACTGGCGCTCGGAGATGTTGGCGTAGTAGCCCTTCAGCTTCTGCTTGGCGCGCAGCTGCACGCCGAAGTCGGAGAGCTTGCCCTTGCGGCGCTGGCCGTGCTGGCCGGGGCCGTATTCGCGGCGGTTCACGGGGCTCTTCGGGCGGCCCCAGATGTTCTGGCCCATACGGCGATCAATCTTGTACTTCGCCTCACTGCGCTTAGTCATCGCGTCCTCTTCGGTTGCATGGTTTGAGGAAACGCGCCCTCCTGTGTGACAGGCCAAAGCCCGGCACCGACAGGTCCGATCCCCAAAGCTTTAAGGAACAGGACCACGGGTCGCGAAACGCTTCGCGGGCCGAAATCGGCCCGCGAGCAGGCGGCTTTTAGGGGAGTTTGGGGTTCGCTGTCAATGCGAATGGCCCCGGAATCACGTCCCGACCACCCGGATCGGCTTCGCGCCGCCTGCCCGCAATTCGGCAGCGATTTCAGTGTTCAGGACCTGTTCCAGCCGGGTCAGGACCCGGGCGATGGGGGCGGCGTCGGTGACCCGGTGATCCCAGCGGATCACGACATGGATGGTCTGGTCGGGCTCGACCACCCCATAGCTGACGATGAACGGGCCGGGCGTGACGGGATGCAGCTCGCCGCCACCATAGGCGGCCACCGAGCTCACCGCGAAGCTGCCGAACCAGTTGCCCCGCTGCCGGCCAAAATTGAGCCCGATCGCCCAGGACAGGCGCCGCAGCGGCAGCGGCAGGCGGGTTGCCCGCATGATCTTGCGGAACATCGGGACGTCGTCGATCGGCGCCGTCTTGCCGCGCCGGATCTCGGCATCGACTGTGGCCAGTGGAAGGGCCTCCGGGGCTGCGATTCGCTGCGGCAGCACGCATTCCTCGCCGTCCTCGACCCGCGCGATGGCCACCAGCGCAACGCTCTTCGGCAGCTCGTAGAGCATCGGCCAGGGCCATTTGGCGTAGACGGTGCGCAGAACCGGCTCGTCCCTGGCCACCAGGGCGAAGGCCTTGACGAAGATCGCCGCCCAGCCGGCGGGCGCCATCGCGCCTGAGCGGGCCTCCAGCAGGGGCCGGATATTGAGCGAACGGGACAGCGAGACGAAGGGCACGCCCATCGAGGCGCGCATGAGGTCGCAAATCAGGCGGCGCGGCAGCGAAATGGTCTTTGGCGTCCCGCGCATGGGTCTTTCGGTTCCCGAGGATTAAAATATGAGCAGCGAGCGGGTTCCCGCTCGTCGCCTGCTCTAGCACGAACTAACCCCGTTGGGCCCGGTCGGTTCGCCGCATCAGGGCGCCGGCGAGGCCAGCGGCTTGGTCTTGTCGACGACGTAAACTCCAAGCACTTTCATGGTCTTGTCGCCATGGGCTTTGGCGTCATGCACGACGCCTGCCGGGATCTGGTAGGAATCACCGGCTTTCAGGGTTTTTTCCGGTTGCCCGTCGATGAGGAGATTGAGTTCGCCCTCCAGCACATAGCCGGTTTCGATCCCGGGATGGGTATGGCGTCCGGCCGCGCCACCCGCCGGGATTTCCGCGATGGCGGTGATGGTGTTGTAGCCGTCCGGAAATTCGACCTTTTGGAGCGGGGTTCGCTTGATGCCGGGCTGCTGGGCGACGGCGGCAACGGCAAGGCCGGTGAAGGCAAGAGCGAGCAAAGTCTTTTTGAGCATGGTTTTTCCTCCCTGGAACGGCCGACCCTAGCAGCGCGGCCGTTCCCGGCAAGGTCGGTCATCGGCTTGTTCAGCGCCTGATGCCCTCGAACGCTGCCATGATGCCGCGCTGGAACAGCGACCAGTCGAAGCCGAGCGCGATGGCCCGGTAGCCGCGGTCGACCAGGGCGTTGGCCTGGTCGGCGGTGCGGGCGACGCCGCCGATCGGCACGCCGCTTTTGAGGATGCCGGCCTCGGCGCGCGCGACCAGCTCCAAGAGTTCCGGATCGTCCATCTGGCCGCGCTTGTTGATGGAGGTGGCGAGATCGCCGGGGCCGATCACCGCGACGTCGATGCCGGGCGTGGCCATGATCTCGTCGATGCGGTTGACGGCGTCGACATGCTCGATGGTGATCATGCAGATCATCTCGTCGTCGGCGCCGGCCATGTAGTCCGGCATCGACTGGCCCCAACGGAATGGCGCGTGGAAGGGACCCCAGAGACGATCGCCGCGCGGCGGATAGCGGACGCTGCGCACCGCTTTCTCCGCCTCCGCGCGGTTCGTGATCATCGGAAAATTGATGCCGAAGGCGCCGATGTCCATCGGCGCTTTCGCAAGCCACGGCTCGTTCGCCGCGATCCGCACCAGCGGCGTGCACGGCGTGCCGGTCGTGGCGGCGATCATCGCATGCGCTTCGGTGAGGCCGATCGGCCCGTGCTCGAGGTCGACGATGATCCAGTCGAGCGAGCGCGCCATGATCTGCACGGTCTGCACGCTCGGAATCGTCGCAATCGCACCGAAGGCGGGGCGGCCCTCGCGCCACAATTGGCGGAGACGGTTGAGCGGCGTGGTCGGGACCGACATGCGATGACCTTGGGATGACCTTGGGAAACCTGCGCGGAGATGACGACGGCGAGCCTAGCAGCGCACCAGGGCCCCGAAAAGTCAGGCCAGCACGCGGCCGCCGAAGAACGGCGTCAGCGTGGCCGAAAGGCCATGCACGCGGTTCGAGGTGAAGATCATCTCGGCGCCGGACTGCGCGATGCCGCCGATAGCCGGGGCGAGCAGATCCGAGACGCGGCGGGCGATGGCCGGTGCCGGGTCGATCCAGTCGACCGGCCAGGGCGCGAGCCTGGTCAGCCGGTCGAGCAGGAGCGGATAATGCGTGCAGGCGAGTACCACCGTGTCGGTGCGCGCGCCTGCGTCCGCGGCATCGCCGACAAAGCAGGGCGTGAGCTCGGCGAGGATGTCGCCGTCGCTGATCGGATGGCCGCCGAGTGCGCGTTCGGCGAGCGAGGCGAGCTCGGGCGAGCCGACCAGCGTCACCTCGCATCCCTGCGCGAAATCGCGGATCAGCGCCTTGGTGTATTCGCGCTTCACCGTGCCCTTGGTGCCGAGCACCGAGACGCGGCGGCTCTTCGACTGGGCACAGGCCGGCTTGATCGCCGGCACCGTGCCGACGAAGGGCAGGGAATAAGCGGCGCGCAAGTGAGATAGGACCAGGGTGGACGCCGTGTTGCAGGCGATGACGACGAGGTCAGGATCATGCGTGCCGATCAGTTCGCCCATCAGCGGCACGACGCGGGCGATGATCTCGTCCTCGCTGTGGTGGCCGTAGGGGAAGAAGGCGTCGTCGGCGACGTAGACGTAATGCGCGTCCGGGCGCGCGGCCACGACCTCACGGAGCACCGTGAGCCCACCAAGGCCGGAATCGAACACCAGGATCGTCGGGGAGTCTGTCACGTCGTTACCTTAAGGCGTCATGGTTACCATTCGGTTTTTGGGGCGGTTTTGCGGCGGGGGCGCCTGGGGCCAATTTGGAACGATTCAATTTCGCGACTGCCGCATGTTCCCGCTATCAGCAGCCATGCTGCGCTGCGGGCAGGGACATCTCCGCAAAATTCCGGGGGGCCGACATGATCAGAAACACCAGTAACGGCTGGGGCAGCGTTGCCCGGTGGCTGCACTGGCTCCTGGCGCTGGCGATCCTCGGCATGGTCGGCTTCGGCTGGTGGATGAATCACATCCCGGCGCGGCCCGACCGCTTCTTCTACCGCTCGATCCATGCCGATATCGGTTACATGATCCTGCTGCTTACCGTGCTGCGTCTGGTCTGGCGCGCTTTCAACCCGACGCCGGCGCTGCCGGCCGACAGCCGGCCCTGGCAGAAGCTCGCCGCCCGCATCAGCCATGGCGCGCTTTATCTTGCCGTCATTGTCGTCATCATGCTCGGCTGGGCGCATTCCGGCGCGCACACGCCTGATTATTCGGACTTCTTCGGCCTGTTTCACGTGCCGCAATTCACCTCTCCCGACCGCGAAGCCGCGCGCGCCTATGAGGACCGCCACATCCTCTTTGCCTATGTGCTGCTCGCCCTGATCGCGGTTCACGTCGTCGCCGCCCTCTGGCACCACTTCATCCGCCGCGACCGCGTGGTCGCACGGATGGTGACGGACGAGGCGGGGTAGGGGTCTCTCCACATCGTCATTGCGAGCGCAGCGAAGCAATCCAGAATCTTTCCCCGGTGGCAGTCTGGATTGCTTCGCTGCGCTCGCAATGACGGTATGATGCGACGTCACGACTGATCCAATTCGAGTGTCTCCAGGAGGCGCCATGCTCACCGTCCATCATCTCGGCAAGTCGCAGTCCGAGCGCATCGTCTGGCTGTGCGAGGAGCTCGAAATCCCCTACGAGCTGAAGCGCTACGCGCGCGATCCCGTTACCATGCTGGCGCCGCCCGACTACAAGGCGCTGCATCCGATCGGGACAGCACCCGTGATCACCGACGGCGACTTTGTCCTCGCCGAGTCCGGCGCCATCGTCGATTACATCTTGGCCAAATACGGCAATGGACGCCTTGCGCTCCGCCCTGATCATCCTGATTTCGCGCAGTTCCTGTACTGGTTTCACTTCGCCAACGGCACGCTGCAGGCCGGCATGGGCCGGCTGATGATCCTGAACCGCCTCAAGCTCGCCGAGGACAATCCGATGCTGGTCGCGAGCAGAGGGCGGACCGACCGCGCCTTCGACCTGGTCGATGCGCGGGTTCGCGACGCCGAATATCTGGCGGGCGACACCTTCACCACCGCCGACATCATGATGGGCTTCTCGCTCACCACGATGCGCTACTTCCAGCCCTACGATCTGTCGCGCTGCCCGAACGTGGTGAACTATCTCGGCCGCATCGGCGCGCGGGCGGCCTACCGGCGCGCGATGGAGAAGGGCGATCCGGGAATGGCGCTGCTGCTGAGCTGAGCGGCTGCCCGGTTCACGCGATCCGGTTCGTGGTGGCCGCCCGCTCGTTCGCCAGCTGTTTCTGCAAGCGATCGATGTTCTGCAGCAGGCGCTGGCTGGTCAGCACCAGGAAGTAATAGCCGAACTGCGGATCCTGAAAATAGATCTCGAGCAAACGGTCATAGGTGATCGTCAGCACCTGACCGTCCTCGATGCATTCGATCGTTCCGGTGCGCCGGTTGTCCGGCGTGAGGAAGCCGAGCTCTCCCATGAGAGCTCCGGGCCCGATCTCGACATTGATCTCCTTGACCAGGAACTTGCCGGTGACCGTGAGGAGCATCTCCTTGGCGGGATCGCCCAGTTTGAAGAGCGTATCGCCACTGCGATATTTGCGCTCGGTCATGAACGGCTTGAGCCATTCGATCGACATGTCGCCTTCGGCCGCATGGCGCGCCTTCTTGACGAGCTTGAGCATCTGCCGCAGGCGCAGGGCGTTGATCGGAAGCAGCAGCAGATAGAGGAGGAAGGTCGAGACGTTGGCCGAGAGCGCGCCGAACACGGCGAAGAACGCACAGCCGACCATGTTGGCGACGCGCAGGGGCACCATCGTCCGCATCAGGAGGGTGGCGACGAAGAACCCGGCGCCGACCGCGGCGAACAGATTGGCCAGCGTGATGTTTTGGACAAAGATCTCCAGCATCCGATTGAAGATCGCGTCGTAGGTGACGTTGTTGGGATCGAGGCCCATCTGGACCAGGATCTTCGCGATCCTGAGATTGTCCGTCGCCGCATCGAGAATGCGGTCGAGGATCGAGGAAATGTCTGCGCTGCCGGACGGCATGTACTAACCCCGCGTAAGGCCTTCAGTCCTGGTCGGTATGCTCGACACCTATAGCCGAAATCGAATGACGACCGCTTGAAATGAAGCCTTCGGCCGCCATGCCGCAAGAGGCAAATTTTAGCCTGATCGGGCGTTTCGGCAATTGCCCGTTGGTGTGCGCATGGCCGTGGCGCGCCCGTGATTCGGGTCCCCCGGGGGCGCCGGGCTTCGGCGCCGTGGACCGTGGCGCCCCGGTGGGGCGGGGCGCAGGGCGACCAGCCTTATGGCTTGGCGGCGGGCTGCACGACCTGCTGCTCGACGAGGTCGAGGTGCCCCGGCAGCGAACCGGCGCGCAGCAGCATCGCGACGCTATTGGCTTCCTCCAGCGTGAAATTGCCGGAGATCTGGCCGGAGCCTCCGGTGATGGGCTCGCGGATCACCGGGGCGGAGATCACCTTGTCGTCGAGCACAATGGCGAAGGGTCTTCCGACGTTCTCTGCGGTGATGTGGGCGAAGCGGCGCGTGCCGCGGCCGTTGAAGCGGAACGAGGCGATCGGGTCCTTCGTGCCGCTGGCAAATCCCGGGCCGGCATAGCTGATGTCGTCGCCGTCGAGCGCGCTGTCCTTGGCGACCAGGTAATGCCGCCCGTCCTTGAAGCCGGGCAGGACTTCGGTGCCCGTGGGCGGCGTGCCGGATTGTGCCTGCTCCGCCGGCATCGAGAGGTCGATCAGGCGGAAGCCGACCTTGACCTTCCTGGCGAAGACCGCGGTCACGCGCCCGGGCTCCATCATGCCCGGGATGAAAATGCGGATGCGATCCGTGCCATCAGGCTGGACGCTGGCGAGGTTGATGCCGGCGTCCTTGAGGCGCTGCTCGATCATGGCGATGGAATCTTCGACGAGATCGCGCAGCCGTGCCGCAGATGCGGCATCGGTCGCCGCGAGCCTGACCAGTCCGTCGCCGCCGTCGGTCACCGTGAGCGCATGCGACGGCAATCCCTCCGCGGCCGAGGCGAGCTTGCGCTTCAACTCTTCGCGGCCCTTGGCGTCCGCGATCTTCAATTCGACGCCGCCGTCGCGGATCGCAAGACCGGCGAAGGCGATCTTGCCCTCGCGCAAGGTCTTGTAGACATCGTCGCGCAAATCCGTGACGACGCTCTCGCGCAGGCCATCGCTGTCCACCTTGTAGACGATGCGCGAGCCGCCCAGCTTCTCCATCTTGTCGGCGACGAAGGCGGCGATCCTGGCACGCATCTTGTCGAACTGGCTGTCCTCGGCGAGCGCCGCGCGGGGCAGGACGATCGCTGAAGTCATGATCGCCGAAGTCACGGCGAGCGCGACAATCAGCCGGGTGACGCAGTCCCGCGGGGGCGTGGTCATGATTTCCTCGAGTCTTGCGGCAGGACGCTGGCAGGCGAGTCCGATGCCAGTTCTTGGTCCCCGGATCGGGCGCGGAGGTTCAATGGCCTCGAATACGCGTGCTACGGCCGTAGCCGTTCGGCCATGGACGAACGCTCGATCATCCATCATTCTGTCCGCGCTCGACCGGCCAGCGGCCGAGGCCTCGCCGATCCAAAATGTCAAAAGACAGGGGGCGGGGAAATGCATCTGAGGGAGGACGGAATTCCATGGCGGGCATCCACGCGCTCGATCGGCTGATCGGCAACGACTATCCGGACCTGGCGACCGACGAAGAGGTCCGGGCCTTCGAGCAGGTCCCTTACGCCGATCGCGCCGCGGCCGAGAGCACCTATGACGCCATCAGGCTCGGTGCGGCGCGCAATCCCGACGGGGCCGCGATCCAGTTCCTGCAAAACGCCGATCCGGCGGACACGCCGGTCGTGGTCACGTACCGCGACTTCATCGGCCGCGTCACGCAGGCCGCCAACATGTTTCACGCGCTCGGCGCGGAGAAGGGCGACGTCATCAGCTTCATGCTGCCGCTGGTGCCCGATGCCTTCGTGACGCTGTTCGGCGCCGAGGCCGCCGGCATCGCCAATCCCGTCAATCCGCTGCTCGAGCCGCACCAGATCGCGGAGATCCTGGAGGCCGCGAACACGAAGATCCTGGTGGCGCTCGGGCCGATGCCCGGCACCGACATCTGGCAGAAGGTCGAGCAGATCCGCCCGCAGCTCAAGCATCTCAAGGCGATCGTGCAGGTGTTCGGTGGCGGCGACCCCGCCAAGGGAATCTTTGCCTTCAACGATCTCATCAAGCAGCAGCCGTCAGACCGGCTGGTCAGCGGACGCACGATTCTCGGCAGTGATATCGCCGCCTATTTCCACACCGGCGGCACCACCGGCACGCCGAAGCTGGTGCGGCACACCCATGCCAATCAGGTCTACCAGGCCTGGGCGCTTAATCTGCTGCTGAAGTCGAAGCCCGGCGCCAACATGCTGTTCGGCATGCCGCTGTTTCACGTCGGCGGCTCGCTGACGCAGGTGCTGCTGACGCTGTCGAGTGGCGGCTCGCTGGTCGTGCTGTCGCCGAGCGGGTGGCGCAATCCGAATGCGGTGAAGAACATCTGGGGGCTGGTCGAGCGCTTCAAGCCCGAGGCGCTGTCGAGCGTGCCGACGGTGCTGGCCGCGACGTTGGCGGTGCCGCCTGATAATGCCGACATCTCCAGCCTGAAATATGCCGCCGGCGGCGGCTCGGCGATTCCGGTCGCGGTCGGCTCGGCGATCCAGGAGAAGCTGAAGCTGCCGGTGGTCGAGGTCTACGGCATGACCGAGACATCGAGCGTGCACACGCTGGCCTATCCGTCGCGGCCGATCCGGCTCGGCTCGGTCGGCCTGCCCATGCCTTATGCGCGCGTGCGCATCGTGCAGTTAGACGCCGACGGCCGTCTGATCCGCGACTGCGCGCCGGACGAGATCGGCGTCGTCATCATGGCCGGGCCCGGCGTGTTCGGCGGCTATCTCAACGACGAGCACAACAGGGGTGCGTTCGTTGACGATGTCTGGGTCAATTCCGGCGATCTCGGACGTCTCGACGCCGACGGCTACCTCTGGATCACCGGCCGCGCCAAGGATCTCGTCATCCGCGGCGGCCACAATATCGATCCGGCGCCGATCGAGGAGATCATGTTTCGCCATCCCGCCGTCGGGTTCGCGGCGGTGGTCGGCCAGCCCGATGCCTATGCGGGCGAACTGCCCGTGGGCTACGTGCAGTTGAAGCCGGGCGCGACCGTCGAGCCGGGCGAGCTCGAGGCGTGGGTGCGCGAGCGCACGCCGGAGCGTGCTGCGGTACCGGTGCAGGTCATCCCGATCGACCCGATGCCGGTCACGGGCGTCGGCAAGGTGTTCAAGCCGCAGCTGCGCTGGGATGCCGCGCAGCGCGTGTTCACCAAGGTACTGGCGCCGCTCGCCGAGCGCGGCATCGACTGCAAGGTCAAGGTCGGCGCCCACGGCAGCCACGGCTCGATCGCCACCGTGACGCTTGCGGGCCTGTCGGAGGATCAGCGCGCGCTCGTTGGGCAAGAGGTGCACGCGCTGCTTGCACCGTTCGTGATGCGGCATGAGGTGGTTTTCGGTTAACTGGAGCCCAATGGGGCCGTGCACGGCACGGCCCCAACTTTTCCAATTGGACAACGCATCGCCGCTACCCGCGGATCGCCGCATTGGCCCTTTCGGCCGCGCCCGTCATCGCTTCCTTCGCCGGCCTCGCACCGTTGACCACTTCGTTCACGCCGATCATGAAGGCGTCCAGGATCAGTCTCGAACGCGGATGGAAAAGAATTGCCTTGGCGCGGTCGACGTCGGCATTCTGCAAGTTTGTCAGCGCCGCCTCGGCGGCCTGCGGGCCGAACGCCTTCTTGAAGCCCTCGCTCGACCAGGCCGACACGCGTGTTGTCGCCAGCCCCGCTGCAGCAGTCCGCAGCGAGGTCGCCTTGCTCGTCGCCCAGAGCAGGAACAGGAAAGCCGCCCGCTTGTTTCGAGATCTGGAATTGATGCACGCCTGCCAGTGCGACATGAAGGGGACGGGTTCGCGACCGCCGAGATGCGGAAAGGTTGCAAATCCGGCCTGCTTGGCGACACGGCTTTTCGCGGGATTGGAGATGTCGGTCGCGAAGTTGCTGCTGTCGATTGCCATGGCCGTCCGCCCCTGCAGGAAGTCGTCCAGCACGTGGTACCATTCATAGCTGCCGACGCCGGCAGGCCCGGCCTGACCGAGCAACTGTCCGTACATCTCGACGGCCGCGATCCCCTCCGGGCTCGCGAAAGCGACCCTGTTGTGCTCGACCATGGCCCCGCCGTAGGAGAACAGGAAGCCCATGGCCGGTGGGGAGGAATTGCCGCTGGCCTGGGCCCGCATCGCGATCCCCGACATCCCGTTGGTCTTGACCGCCTTGGCGGTGACAAGCAGCTGTTCGAAAGTCTGGGGAATCGGCTGGTCCTTGGCTGCCAGCGCATCCCCGTTGATGAACAGGGTCGTTGCCTCCGAGGTAATCGGGACGGCGTACCGTTCGCCGTCCGACCACAGCGGGAAGGCTCGGGCCGTCTTGAGCAGGTCGCTCTCGTCATACCAAGCGGGGTCGGTCAGCGACCTCTGGGAATAATAGCCGTTCAGCGGCTCCACCCATCCGTTCGAGATGCCCTGGCCATAGGTCGTGAACATGAAGACGTCGGGCGTGCTACTGCCGCGGGCGAGCCTGACCGGCAGCGCGCCGAGGTAGGCGGTTTCCAGCTGGAAATCGATGCTGACGTTGATGCCGGTGAGTATGGTGAACTCCGGCAACAGCGGCGTGATCGCGTTCGACCACGGATGGATCGCGCCCGAAAGCGCGATCGTCTGTCCCGAAAATTGCTTCCAGTCGATCGCGGCGTTGGCGTAAGCCGCAGCGGGATCCTCGGCAAAGCTCCAGCGCGGCAGCGCGGTCAGGCCCGCGCCAGCCGCCCCCAGTCCCTTGATGAAACTGCGCCGGCTGGCCGGATGGCTCAATGAGTTTTCACCCTGTGCCATGATGATGCTCCTTGAATCAACCAAGGGCATTCATCCATAGCACACGCTCGGGGCCGGAGCCCTGCGACATCACGGCCCTCCCGCCTGGCGTATCCGATGAATGTCGGGTTCCCGACCTCCCTATCCGTGCTATTGTCCTGTCATGCTCTGGCGTCGGCACCAGAACACGCGCGGTCACACGAGCATCGAAGACCCACGGCCAATGTCCGTTCCTGTTCGGGCCCTGCCTCTGCGATGGTTTGCTCGTCCGCTGATCCTTGCGGTCGCAGTGCTTGTGACCCTGTTTGCGGCGACCAGCTTCCTCGGCCTGCAATATTGGCAGGAGCGGCAAGCAGCTCATCACTTCGTCGAACATAGCCGCCAGGTCCTCGAAACGCTCGATCGGCTGCGGGCGATCGTCGCGGAACTGGAGACTGAAAGGCGCGGGTATCTCATGACCCTCGACCCCGCCTATCTCAAGGCCTACGGCGTCTCTGACGAAAGTGTACGGCGGGAGGCTCAGGCGCTGCAGGTGTTGGTCGCGGACGATCCGTTGCAGGGCCTTCGGGCCGGCCATCTGGCGCTGACCGTTACCGCCACGCTGCGCGAGATCGACGAACTGCTGAAGACGGCCGGCACGTCCGGGCTGGCCGCGCTGGCAATGATCCGCAGCATGGACGAGATCCGCTCGCAAATCGACCAGATGGTGGATCACGAGCGCTTTCGGCTCGCCGACCGGGAGGCGCGCGCCGAAGCATTCGAGCAACGCTGGACCTGGCTGATCGCCGGCGCCGTTGTCCTCGTCATCGCGCTGGCCGGCGCGGCGCTGGCGCTCGCGCGGCTCGAAACGAAACGCCGGAGAAAGGCGATCGAGGAGAATATCCAGCTCCAGAGTGATCTTGCAGCACGCGATATCAAGATCAGGCGCCTGTTCGATGCCAACATCATCGGCATCATCATCTGGGAAGTTGAGGGGCGCATTCTCGAGGCCAACGATGCATTCCTGCGCATCGTGGGATACGACCGGGACGATCTCAACGCGGGGCGCCTGCATCGGACCGACCTCACGCCGCCGGAATGGCGCGCCCGTGACGTGCAAACCGTGGCGGAACTGAAGCGGGTCGGGACGGCCCAGCCATTCGAGAAGGAGTATGTGCGGAAGGACGGAAGCCGTGTGCCGGTGCTGATCGGCGGGACCATGTTTGGAGAAGGTGCGGACAACGGCGTCGGCTTTGTCCTCGATCTGACGCCTCTCAAGCGGGCGGAAGCCGAAGGCCGCGAACTCGAGCGGCGCTACCGTGAAGCGCTGATGGAGCTCGCGCACGCCAATCGCGTCACCACGATGGGGCAACTAACCGCTTCGATCGCCCACGAAGTCAACCAGCCGATCGCCGCGATAGTCGCGAACGCCGAGGCCGGGGTGAATTGGCTGGAGGCTCAACCGCCAAATCTGGAGCGGGTTCGACAGACGCTCGACTGGATCACAAAGGACGGCATGCGAGCGGGTGACATCATCGGCCGGATCCGGGCGCTGATCAGGAACGCGCCCCCGCAAAAGGAGACTCTGGAGATCAACCAGGCGGTGCTTGAGGTCATCGCGCTGACACGCAGCGAAGCGTTCAAGAACGGCGTGTCGGTGCGGACGCAATTTGCCGAGGGCTTGCCGCCGGTTCAGGCAGATCGGGTCCAACTTCAGCAAGTCGTGCTCAACCTGATCGTCAACGCGATCGAGGCGATGGCCGCGGTCGGCGAGGGGGGACGCGAGTTGCTGATCAGCACCGGTCGGCATGGATCGGACGGCGTCCACGTCACCTTGCGGGATTCCGGTCCAGGGCTGGATCCGAAGAACGTGGAGCGCCTGTTCGAAGCCTTCTACACCACCAAGCCCACAGGCATGGGGATGGGCCTCGCCATCTGCCGCTCGATCATCGAGGCGCATGGCGGGCGGATGTGGGCCGGCGCAAACGAGCCTCGGGGCGCCTTCTTTCAGTTCACCCTGCCTCTTGCGTTAGACGAGACCGCATCTCGCCTGCTGGAGGCGGATGAGGTAAGTGGTCGACGCTCTGCGGCGCGATGACGGGCTCCGCGTAGCCTGATCCCTTGCGGGAATGTAGCCCGGATGAGCGAAAGCGACATCCGGGACGTCAAGAGGATCGGTATTCGCGTTCCCGGGTGTCGCTGCGCTCACCCGGGCTACACGTGCAGCGAATACAGTCTCAAGTCGCCGGCATCCTCGTCTCGATCAGGCGCACCCAGAACGAGGCACCGTGGCCGAGGATGTTGTCGTTGAAGATATAGGACGGGTGGTGGCATTCGTTGCCGTCGCCCATGCCGACCAGCACCATCGCGCCGGGACGCGCTTCGAGCATGAAGGAGAAGTCCTCGGCGCCCATCATCGGAATGAACTTGTCATTGACGCGGTCGGCGCCGACGATGTCGCGGGCGACGTCGGCGGCAAGGCCAGCCTCGCGCGCATGGTTCATCGTCACCGGATACATCCGCGTGTATTTCGTCTCCGCCGAGCCGCCATAGGCGCGTGCGACGCTCTCGGCGACCTCGCCGATGCGGCGCTCGACGAGATCGCGCACCTCGGGGTCGAGCGTACGCACGGTGCCGCCGAGCTCGGCAACCTCCGGGATGATGTTGAAGGCGGTGCCGGAGTGGAATTGCGTGATCGAGATGACCGCGGATTTGAGCGGATCGACGTTGCGCGCGACGATCGATTGCAGCGCATTGACGATCTGCGAGCCGATCAGCACGCTGTCGACCGATTTGTGCGGACCCGCGCCGGCGTGACCGCCCTTGCCGTGGACCGTGATCTGGATGTTGTCGGAGGAGGCGAGCATCGCGCCGGGGGTGGTTGCGAAATGACCTTCGGGCAGGTTCGGCATGTTGTGCATGCCGTACACTTCCTGGATGTTCCAGCGCGTCATCAGCCCATCCTCGACCATGGCCTTGCCGCCGCCGCCGCCTTCCTCGGCGGGCTGGAAGATCATGATTGCGGTGCCGTCGAAATTGCGCGTCTCGGCGAGATATTTTGCCGCGCCCAGCAGCATCGCGGTGTGGCCGTCATGGCCGCAGGCGTGCATCTTGCCGGGGACCTTGGAGGCGTAAGGCACGCCCGAGGTTTCCATGATCGGCAGCGCGTCCATGTCGGCACGCAGGCCAATCGTCTTGCCGGAAGCGGATTTGCGGCCGCGGATCACGCCGACCACGCCGGTGCGGCCGATGCCCGTCACCACCTCGTCGCAGCCGAACGCGCGCAGCTTGTCGGCGACGATGCCGGCGGTGCGGTGGACTTCGTAGAGCAGTTCCGGGTTCTCGTGGAAGTCATGGCGCCAGGCGGCCATTTCGTCGGAGAGTGCGGCGATGCGGTTGACGATGGGCATGAGGGGGATCCGTTTCTTTTGGGTTCTCTCGTCATTCCGGGGCGATGCGTAGCATCGAACCCGGAATCTGGAGATCGTAGCGCGAGATTCCGGGTTCACGCTTCGCGTGCCCCGGAATGACGAGAATAATCAGCTCTCGCCGAACACGCGCTTGAAGATCGTGTCGACGTGCTTGAGGTGATAGCCGAGGTCGAACTGCTCCTCGATCTCGGCGTCGGTGAGATACTTCTTCACTTCAGTGTCCTTCTTCAGGAGCTGGAGGAAGTCGCCTTCGCCGCGCCAGACCGGCATGGCGTTGCGCTGCACCAGCTTGTAGGCGTCCTCGCGGCTCGCGCCCTTCTGCGTCAGCGCCAGCAGCACGCGCTGGGAATGCACGAGGCCGCCGAGGCGGTCGAGATTCTTCTGCATGTTGGCGGGATAGACCAGCAGCTTGTCGATCAGGCCGGCAAGGCGCACCAGCGCGAAGTCGAGCGTGACGGTCGCGTCAGGCCCCATCATCCGCTCGGCGGAGGAGTGCGAGATGTCGCGCTCGTGCCAGAGCACCACGTTCTCCAGTGCCGGCGTCACATAGGCGCGCACCATGCGGGAGAGGCCGGTGAGGTTTTCGGACAGCACCGGGTTGCGCTTGTGCGGCATGGCGGAAGAGCCCTTCTGTCCCTCGGAGAAGAACTCTTCGGCCTCCAGCACCTCGGTGCGCTGCATGTGGCGGATCTCGACCGCGATGCGCTCGACCGAGGAGGCGATCACGCCAAGGGTCGAGAAATACATCGCGTGGCGGTCGCGCGGGATCACCTGGGTCGAGATCGGCTCGGGCACGAGGCCCATGGCTTTTGCAACGTGCTCTTCGACGCGCGGATCGATCTGCGCGAAGGTGCCGACGGCGCCGGAGATCGCGCAGGTCGCGACTTCCTTCCGCGCCGCGATCAGGCGCTCCTTGGCGCGCGAGAATTCGGCATAGGCATAGGCGAGCTTGAGGCCGAAGGTCACCGGCTCGGCATGGATGCCGTGGCTGCGGCCGATGGTCGGCGTCATCTTGTGCTCGAAGGCGCGCTTCTTCAGCGCCGCCAGCACCTTGTCGAGGTCGGCGAGCAGCAGGTCGGCGGCGCGGGTGAGCTGGACGTTGAGGCAGGTGTCGAGCACGTCGGAGGAGGTCATGCCCTGGTGCACGAAGCGCGCCTCGGGGCCGACGATCTCGGCGAGGTGGGTGAGGAAGGCGATGACGTCGTGCTTGGTCTCGCGCTCGATCTCGTCGATGCGGGCGACGTCGAAGGTGGCGTTACGGGCTTTGTCCCAGACCGTCTTGGCGGCCTGTTTCGGGATCGTCCCGAGCTCGGCCAGGGCGTCCGCCGCATGCGCCTCGATCTCGAACCAGATCTTGAACCGGGTCTGCGGCTCCCAGATCGAGGCCATTTCCGGGCGGGTATAGCGGGGGATCATCAGACTGCTCCAGGAAGGTGGGCGGCGGCCCCAGGGGGGCGGCGACCGGCCAAAATGCTTTTTACGCCGTGATTTAGCAGAGCGGGGAGGGCGAAACAAACGGTGGAGGCAAGGTAGCGGGGGATGACCGCTGGACCCGCCCGCCGGGTCGGCGGATCAAAAGTAACTATCATTCACGGATCATTGACTGACAGATATTGAAATCTGTCAGCGAGACGTGTATATCCGTTCTCGGATGCTCCGATTGGGCATCCCGCGGCCACCCCCGGAAGCCCCGACGTCCGAAACAAATGCGGATCGAGGGACGAAATTGAAGAGAGGGGACCGTGGATGAATGGAGACTTACGACAATGACGACCGAAATCATCAATTTGACCGGGACGATTGGGCATTGGCTCAATTTACTGGTGGCGCGCCAGATCGCGGCGCAGGCTGCAAAACTGCCTCATTGAGGCGAGAGCTTTCCGAACGACCGGCAAGGGCGCTTCGGAAGCAGCGCCATCGCCGGATAAATGAACCCCGAGCGGGAACATGGTGCTGGCATGAACGAAACCGTTGTCTTGACGCCCGAGCGGATCCTCGAGGTCACCGAGGACGTTTTGCGGCGCTACGGACTTGCCAAGGCCACCGTGGTCGACGTTGCCCGTGCGCTCGATGTGAGCCACGGCAGCGTCTATCGCCATTTCCCGAGCAAGGCCTCGCTGCGCGAGGCCGTTGCCAAACGCTGGCTTGACCGTATCGACGCGCCGTTGCTCCAGATCACGAAGGAGGAAGGGCCTGCACCTGACAGGCTCGACCGCTGGCTGCGCACGCTGTTCGCCGCCAAGCGTTCGCGCGTGCTCGACGACCCCGAGATGTTCGAGACCTATCTGACCCTGGCGCGCGAAGCCTGCGCAGCCGTCAAGTGCCACAAGGACACCATGATCGATCAGATCTCATCGATCCTGACCGACGGCGTGAAGCAGGGCGTGTTCGAGGTGGGCGACGTCAAGGCCACCGCCCGCGCCATTTTCGATGCCACCGTCCGCTTCCACCATCCGGCCCATGCCGACGAGTGGAAGGACGCCGATCTGCCCGCGCGCGTCGATGCGACGCTCGCGCTGCTGCTGCGCGGATTGAAGGCGGCGTGAGGCCGCGGCGTCTAACTCAACCTCTGGCCTTGTGAAGAAGCGCGCCCTCACGGACGGAGGGTGAGGCAGTTGCGTGCCTGCGCGGGTGAAACGCGCCGTTGGCTGTTGGAACGACCGGCGGGCTCTCCGGATATGCATTGACTGCGATTTCGACGACATCCTTTGACCGCTTTCGAAGCCGGTAGAATGTCAGCTCCTGCTCGAGCATGGGGCAGTGGAAGTGGACGACGGCCGTATCGGGCAAGCGGCAAAGTTCGTCGATGAGCTCGCCTACGGTGATGATCGGGGGATGGTCGACTGCCTTGTGATGAGCCTTACTCATGGCGATTCCTCCACTCTACTACTAACCGGAGCTAGATGGCCTCTGTTCCATCCCGCTCAGCAGATTCAAGAGCAACACGTCGCTCGAGGAATCCGACAGCCCCGCTGCTAGATTCTCGTCAGCCCGCAGCTCGCCGCAAGCCGCACCAGTTGCGCATCGGTGCGTGCGCCGGTCTTGGTCTTGATCAGATAGTGATAGTTCTGCACCGTCTTGACGCTGAGATTGAGATGCGTCGCGATCTGCTCGGTGATGGCGCCGCCGGCGAACTGGCGCAGGATCTCGATCTCGCGTTCGCCCAGTTGATCCAGCACAGAACCGGTCGGCGACAGGCTGTCCTCGGCCAGGACATGCGCGATGTCGTCGCTCATGGCGCGCTCGCCGCGGGCGACGCTGCGGATCGCATTCACGACCGCGGACGGCTCGCTGCTCTTGGTGACGAAGCCAGAGGCGCCGGCGCTGAAGGCGGCCTTCACCAGCACGGCCTCGTTGTGCATGGTGAAGACCAGGATGCGCGCCCGCGGGCTGCGCGCGCGGATGTTGCGGATCGCCTCCAGCCCGCTGGCACCGGGCATCGAGATATCGAGCACGACGACGTCAGGGTCGTGCGCCTTGAAGGCGCCGTAGGCATCTGCCGCGTTGTCGGCCTCCGCCACGACATGCAGATCGCCCTGGCTTTCCAGCACGCGCCGGTAGCCTTGCCGGACGATGGGGTGGTCGTCGACCAGCAGCACGGAGATGCCTGTTGCCGCAACCTCGCTCATGTCGGCCTCACGCGGCGAGCGGGATGGTGGCGGCGACGCTGAGGCCGCCTCTGGCCGGCAGGATCGAGAGCGACCCGCCGGCGGCTGCGACGCGCTCGCGGATGCCGGTGAGGCCGAAGCCGGCCGACTGTGCGACGCGTTCCGCATCGCCGCCGCCGTCGTCCTCGACGCGGATCAGCAGCGCGTCGTCCTCGCCGGCGCGCCGCTCGACGCGCAAGGAGATCTCGCGTGCCGAACTGTGGCGCAGCGCGTTGGTCAGGCATTCCTGGGCAACGCGATAGGCGGTGGTGGCGGCCGCGCCGCTGATGTCGGTGAGATCGCCCCTGAGGTCGAGCTGGATGGTCGGCCGCGCCGCGCTCTGCGAGCGCCAGCTGTCGACGAGATTGACGAGGCTTGCCTCCAGTCCAAGCTCCTCGGGCAGGGGATTGCGCAGGCGTTTCAGGGCATCGCGCAGCGAGGCCATCAGATGATGCGTGGCCTGCGAGATCATCCGCACATCCTGCACGATGCCGTTATCGCTTTTCTCCTTCGCGCTCGCCGTCTCGATGGTGTTGGCGAAAGCGAGGATGGCCGCGAGGTTTTGGCCGAACTCGTCGTGCAGCTCGCGGGCAAGCGCGCGGCGTTCGTCGTCGCGAATCTCGATCAGCCGCCGCGTCAGCGCCGCGCGCTGTTCGGTGGCTTCTTCCAGCCGGGTGCCGAGCTCGCCGACGGCGCCCCCGATCATCGCAAGCTCCATCGAGCGGAAGCGCGGCAGTCTTGTCCGATAATGGCCGCGTGCCATGCGCTGGAGTGCTGTGACGATCGTGCGCGCCGGCGCCAGCGTGTGCGCGATCGCAAGCGATGCCAGCAGCGCAATCGCCGCCGCCATCAGCAGCGCAACGTCGATGACGTTGAGGATGTAGTCCCACGCGAGCGAGATCGCGGCCGCGGCATCGGGCGTCGCAACTACCGTGCCGGCGGCCGCGGCGCGCGGACTGACGGGCCGCACCACCTCGGCGTGGCTGCCGAGGAAGGTCGGCACGATCGATGCGAACCAGCGCGGCGGCGTCTTGCCGAGCCCCTCGCTCTGGCCGCAGAGCGGCTTTTCGAATGCGGCGGCGGGCTGGAACTCGACGCAGACGCCGGGCGAGATCAGCTTCATCGTGTCCAGCGTGCGCCACTCCGGAACCGGCAGCAGATGTTCGCGCGCTCTGCTGCTGCGCAACAACAGCTCGTGCCAGTACAGCGCCTGAAGCGCCTGCGCGACCCGCTGCGCCGACGCCGCGGTCGCCCGGTCGACGCTGCGATAGGCGTCGAACGTGGCCCATACGGTCGCGGCGCCAAGGCAGAGCGCCACGATGAGCAGCAGACGGGCGACAAGCTGAAGCACGAGGCGCATGCGATCACCCCAAAGTTTGGTAAGGTCAGCCTAACAACGCCGCCGCGCCTTGCCAATCGCAGGGAACGGCAGGATCGCAGCTCGGGCAAATTTCCCAAGCCGGATTGGGCATGGCTCTTTGGACCGGGCGCGGCGGCTTTGATCTAATCGGTGAGGAACAAGCTCAGGAGCGGTGCAGCATGAGTTCGATGACGATTGGGCCGATCGCGGGGTCTGCTGCCGACCCCTCCGAGCGCAGCGCGCTGCTGTTCTGGATGATCTTCACCGGGCTGTCGGTCTTCGCCGTCGTGCTGCTGTGGCGCTTCGGCCTGATCCACCTGATGCTGACCTCGGACCGCACCTACATTTCCAGCGTGATCGCGCTGCTCTATGTCGTCACCTGCGGCCATTGCTTCCTGCGCACGCGGGCGATCGCGCGCGAGGGAGCGGCGGCGAGGCGCTGCCGGGCGGTGCTCGCGGCGCCCGATGGCAGCAAGGTGCTCGATGCGAGCGCGACCGCACTACCGCGCGGATTGGTGCGGGATCATATCGACAGCCTGGTCACCAAGGCCGCCGCGCAGGACTACCGCCCGGTGGACCAGACGCTGCTGCTGCGGACGCTGGCCGACCGGCTGCGCGGCTCCAACGGTTTCGGCGCCTTCGTCTCGGACACGTTGATGAAGCTCGGCCTGCTCGGCACCATCATCGGCTTCATCATCATGCTGGCGCCGATCGCGGGATTGGACGCCGCCGACAAGGTCGCGATGCGCTCCTCGATGGGGCTGATGAGCGACGGCATGGCGGTGGCCATGTACACGACGCTGGCGGGTCTCGTCGGCTCGATCCTGGTCCGCATCCAGTACTACATGCTGGATGCCGCGACCCAGCAGGTGTTCTCGGATGCGGTGGTGCTGACCGAGACCTATGTGACGCCGGTGCTGGAACGCAAGGGTGCCGGAACCCCGTCATGATGGATGATTTCGGTCTCTATCCGCGCGAGGAGCCGTTCGATCCGCTCGGCGTGATGCTGTTCAAGGCGCTCCAGGTGATCGCGTTCCTGTTCTTCCTCGCGCTCCTCGCGGTCTCTCCCGACGCCAAGGACGGAAAGATCGACTCCAAGGCCGAGTTCATGATCACGCTTGACTGGCCGGATAACCACCCCGACGATCTCGACCTGTTCGTGCAGGATCCCGCCGGCAACATCGCCTGGTATCGCCACCGCGAGGCTGGCTTCCTCACGCTCGACCGCGACGATCGCGGCGGGGCCAACGATTTCATCATGGTCGCCGGCAAGAAGATCGCCTCGCCCATCCGCGAGGAGATCGTCACCGTGCGCGGCATTGTCGCCGGCGAATACACCGTCAACGTCTCGCATTTCGTGGCGACGACCGGCGAGCCCGTCACGGCCAATGTGAAGGTACAGAAGCTCAATCCGACCGCGCAGGTGGTCTTCGACAACAAGTTCACGCTCGACCACACCGGCGACGAGAAGACCGCGGTGCGGTTCCGGCTCGATGCGGAAGGAAAGGTCGTCAACGTGGACCAGCGGCCGAAATCGCTGCTGGAGACGTTCCGCAATAGCTGGCGCAACGGCGCCGATATCGACCCGAGGACGCGGGTGAGGGTGCGCCGTGAGTAACCTGCAAACGGTCATCCTGACGCTGTCGGTCGCCTATGCCGTCATCGGTGCGCTGCTGCTGGTCGTGCTGGTCTATGCGCGGCTGCACTGGTCGCTGAAGGCCGTCGCGGTGGTCGTGACCAGCGCCTTCTATGTCGTCAGCTTCACCGAAATGCGCGGGCTGCTCGGCTGGGCGAGCACCGAGCGGCTGCCGGCTACCTTCAAGCTGCTCCAGGCCCGCATCGTCGAGCCGCATTCGCTTGAGGGGGATCCCGGCTCGATCTATCTGTGGGTCGAGCAGCTCGATGAGGACAATCGTCCGAGCGGCATCCCCCGGGCCTTCCGCGTGCCCTACGACGACCGGCTGGCCGACAAGACCCATGCCGCACAGAACGAGATCGCGGCCGGGCATCCGCAAGGCGGGCGCGCCGCGGATTTCGGCGGTGGCGACGGCAGCCTGATCGACATGGTCCGGGAATATGTGACGCCCAAGACCATTTTGGAGACCAGCGGCGGCGATTCCTCGACCGGCGAATTCACCGCCCCGCCGGCCGGCGCGCAAGGCGTCGTGTTCACGCCGCTGCCGCCGCCCCGGATGCCGCCGAAGGACGAGCAATAGACCCTTGACCATCGCGGCGGGGGCACGCTGGAAAACGGCCCCGCGCTGGCGCATCCTGTTGACGTCCCTCAATTTGGCCTTATCGGCTTTCGATAAGAACCTGAGGGTGGAGGGTGCGTGCTTCTCGCTGTCTTATCGGATATCCACGGCAACCGGCAGGCGTTCGAAGCCTGCCTGAAGGTTGCCCGTGCGAAGGGCGCGGAGCGGTTCATCCTGCTCGGTGATTTCGTCGGCTATGGCGCCGATCCCGAATGGGTCGTGGATACAGCGATGGAGCTCGTCGCCGGGGGTGCCGTGGCCGTGCGCGGCAATCACGACCAGGCGGTGAATTCCTCGGCCGAGACCATGAATGCCGAAGCGCAGATCGCGATCGAATGGACCCGCGGTCGGCTCGACACCGCGCAGCGGCGGTTCCTCGCCGAATTGCCGATGCTGGTGGAGGACAGCGACCGGTTGTTCGTGCATTCGGAAGCCTCCAGTCCGCAGCGCTGGCACTACGTCCGCTCGACGGCGGATGCCGCCAAGAGCCTGATATCGACCTCCGCCCGTGTCACCTTCTGCGGCCACATCCATCGTCCCGCGCTCTATTCGATGTCGGTGACGGCGAAGATGACGAGCTTCGTGCCGAAGACCGACGTCCCGGTGCAGCTCCTGCGCGGACGGCAATGGCTCGCGGTGCTCGGCTCGGTCGGCCAGCCCCGCGATAGCGATCCGTCCGCATCTTTCGTGCTGTTCGACACGGTCTCGTGCCAGATCACATATTGCCGCGTGCCCTACGATATCGCGAGCGCTGCGAACAAGATCCGCGAGAACGGCCTGCCGCCCTGGCTCGCCGACCGGCTGTCGCAGGGACGTTGACGGCGATGCCGAAACCCCTGGTCAAATCGGGCGCGGTGATCGACGGCTACACCATCGGCGAGTGCGTTCATGCCGGCGGTATGGCGACGCTGTGGACCGTCACCCATCCCGGCATCGACGTCCCGCTGCTGATGAAGATTCCGCGGGTATCGGAGGGCGAGGACCCCGCCGCGATCGTTTCCTTCGAGATGGAGATGATGATCCTGCCACGGCTCGCGGGCCCGCACGTGCCCTCGTGTTTCGGCACCGGCGATTTCGCCCACCAGGCCTATGTCGTGATCGAGCGCATCGCCGGGACCACACTCTACAAGCGGCTGGCTGACCTGCCGCTGCCATACGAGGAAGCGCGGCTGCTGGTCGCAAAGATCGCGACCGCGCTCGCCGATCTGCACCGGCAGAACGTGATCCATCACGACATCAAGCCGAGCAGCATCATGTTCCGCGAGTCCGGCGAGGCGGTGCTGATCGACTATGGCCTGTCGCACCACAACCATCTGCCAGATCTCTTGCAGGAGGAATTCCGCCTGCCTTACGGCACCGCGCCCTACATGGCGCCGGAGCGGCTCCTGGGTGTACGCGACGATCCGCGCAGCGACCTGTTCTCGCTCGGCGTGCTGCTCTATTTCTTCACGACCGGCGAGCGGCCGTTCGGCGAGGGCGAGACGCTGCGCGCGATGCGGCGCCGGCTGTGGCGCGATCCGCATCCGCCGCGCGCACTGCGCGCCGACTATCCGCCCTGGCTCCAGGAGGTGGTGCTGCGGTGTCTCGAGATCGAGCCGGTGCGGCGCTATCCGACGGCGTCCCAGCTCGCCTTCGATTTGACCCATCCGGACCAGGTCAGGCTCACGACGCGCTCGGAACGGATGAAACGCGACCCCCTCAGCGTCGCCTGGCGGCGCCGCTTCAACCAGGGCGTCATGCAGCCGCATGCGAAATCGGATGTCGCAGCCCAGATCGCGTCGAGCCCGATCCTCGCGGTCGCGCTCGACACGGCGGAAGGCGCGCCAGAGCTGAACGAGGCGCTGCGCGTCACCACCGAGCGCATTCTCGCCACGCTGCCCTCGGCGCGGCTTGCCTGCCTCAACGTCCTGAAGCTCAACCGCATCGCGATCGACCGGACGCTGGATGAGCAGGGCTCCAACAAGCATATCGACCGGCTGGTGGCGCTCCGGCATTGGGCCACGCCGCTGAAGCTGGACGAGAGCCGGCTGTCGGCTCATGTGCTGGAGGCGGTCGATCCCGCCGCGGCGATCCTGGAATTCGCCGAGGTCAACCACGTCGACCACGTCATCATCGGTGCGCGGCAGGGCTCGTTCAGGCGCACGCTGCTCGGCAGCGTCTCGGCCAAGGTGGCCGCGGAAGCGGCCTGCACCGTCACCGTGGTGCGGCCGCCGCGGATGGCTGCGGATGCGGACGATGCAAGCGCCGACGAGGCGGCGGGATAGGTTGCGCCTGGCGTTTCGAGGGTGAGATCAGGCCGCGTGGGCGGTGTGGCCGGAGCGCTGGCGGCGGATCGGCCAGGAGAATTGCGGACCGGGCTCGCAATGATCCGCGCTGCCGCCGAAATACTGGATGATCTCGCGGCATGGCTCGCAGTTGAACAGGTTACGCGACGCGGATGCCTTGGTCATTTCCTTCAGGCAGTTCGGGCAATGCGGTTTCATGGATTCGATCCGAAAAGAAGGTTCTCAGTGTCGGCGCTGCGAGGGAAACGAATGGTCGAGCTCCTAATTGTCGAGCCCGGCATCGTCGACCATCGCGCCGTCGGCGCGCTCGAGGCGGCCGAAGAAATCATCGAGGCTCGGATGCGGGCGACGCGGAATCCGGCACCTGCGCTTCGGCTGACGTTTTACGAGCGCGATCTGCATGGACGTCAGCCCCGGCGACGAAGGTGATTGGTGCGGGCGGAACGTGCCGCAACCTTCTCCGGTCCGACCGATGGGCCAAACACAACAAATCCACTGAAACCAAGCCACAACGCCACGCCAGTCCAAACCAGGGTCGTCGTCATGATGTGCTCCCGTCAAAAGCAGGCAGGAGCCAGTAGCGGTGATTTGCGCGAATCAGTGAAGCCCGGATGAGTACGGGTCGCAGGGACAATTTTAGGCATCGCGCGCTGCGGCGCCCGTAGAAGCCGCAGGTTTTCGCGCGTGCAGCCGCCGCATCCTGCCTGTGCGCGCGCCTGCGAGGATATCGCGGACGCGCGGAGCGTCTCGAACAAAGCGAAATCCGCAGCGGCCGGTGTAGTCGGTATCGGACGAACGGGTCGATCGCCCTGACGCGAAGTTGAGGTGACCGGCTCCACCGCCGATGTCGAGGATTTCGAAGTCCGCGTCCATCGCCTGGAACGGTGTCTGGCTGACCGCCCGTCTGCCCCAGGCCGTTCGCAGGATCAGCGCGCGGCGATCGGTGATCAGATAGAGCGTCTGCAGGTCTTGCAGCAGCATCACCAGCGGGGCTGCAACCATCGCAACTCCGAGCATCACGAGAGGTTGGCCGGCCCGGTCGATCCAACCGTTTCTGATGGCGATGACGGTCAGCAACAGCCAGGGGAATCCGATCCACCAGAGAAATCGCCACATCATCATGCGGGCGACGCCGTCGGGCCGCCCCTGCCAGACCACCTGCTCCCCGTCCTGCAGGGCCTCGATGCACAGACGCCGCAGGCCTGCGGAAAACGGAGTGGCGCGGATTTCATCCATTCCCGTTGGTCGCAGCGGCCGCAAGGCCGGTTCGGACCGCGAATGGCCGTCAGATGGCCTCGCCGCGCGCCGTTGCCGCCGCGGTGCGGATCGCGGCAATATTGCTCCTGTAGGCGTCCTGCGTGCCGCCCTTGAACACGGAGGTGCCGGCGACGAAGGCGTTGGCGCCGGCAGCGGCGAGTGCGCCCGCGACGTCGGGGCCGACCCCGCCGTCGACCTCGATGTCGATCGGACGACCCGCCGTCATTGCGCGGATGTCGCGGATCTTGCCGATCGCGGAGGGAATGAAGGCCTGGCCGCCGAAGCCGGGATTGACCGACATCACCAGCACGAGATCGACCAGGTCGAGGACGTATTCGAGCGCGCTGATGGGCGTGCCCGGATTGAGCGAGACGCCGGCCTTCTTGCCGAGCGCGCGGATCGCCTGGAGCGAGCGGTGCAGATGGGGACCTGCTTCCGCATGGATCGTGATGTGGTCGCAGCCGGCTTTCGCGAAGGCCTCGAGATAGGGATCGCAAGGCGAGATCATCAGGTGCGCGTCGAACACCTTCTTGCTGTGCGGGCGCATCGCCTTGATGACGTCGGGGCCATAGGAAATGTTCGGGACGAAGTGTCCGTCCATCACGTCGAGATGGATCCAGTCGGCGCCGGCGGCGTCCACCGCGCGCACCTCTTCGCCGAGCCTGGAGAAATCCGAGGCCAGGATCGAGGGGGCGATTGCCAGGGGGCGGGGGGTGAAGGCTTGGGTCATGACGCTGTTTCCCGTCGCGGCCGAAAGAGGAATGGGCCTCGCCTAACATGGGCCTCCGTGGCGGGCAATGCAGGACAGGTGCGCTTCCTGTGGGCGGAAATTTCTGCCGTCTCCGGCACGAATTGCCGATATTGCCGGGCCGCGCCAGGCGCGCTGGAAGCGGAATTCATTGAGCTTTTCGCGCTGGCACGACGCTTGCTGACGTCCTCCCCGGAACATTGACCGCGGCATGCCGCATCGGTTGGAGTTGTGCAATGTTGTTTGCCCTTGGTGCCGTCTCGAGCGCGCTCGACGCGATCCAGTCGCTGACGAATTCGAAACCGTCGTCCTCGACCCACAAGACGGGATCGTCGCAAGGCGCGCCGACCAATCCGTTCGCGATCGATAGCGGCAGCAACAGCACGAGCGGCGCGACCTCGTCGGTCAATGCAGGCAAATATCCGCAGATATCGTCGGAGACGATGAACGCGTTGTTCGCCGCGCAAAGCCAGTCCTCGGACGGCAGCAGCAGCGCGACCACCTCGACCTCGTCGAGCTCGACGTCCTCGACCTCGTCGGGCCGGGACGCCGCGCTGAAGCACCTGTTCTCGCAGATCGATGCCGATGGTGACGGCAGCATCACCAAGGCGGAATTCGAGACCGCGCTGGGAGCTGGCGGCACCAACCTGGCGCGGGCCGATGACGTGTTTTCGAAGCTGGATTCGAATACCGACGGCGGCGTCAGCCTCGACGAGATGTCGAAAGCGCTGAAGAGCGGCCATCACGGTCACCACCACGCCCAGGGTGCCGGCGGATCGGGCGACGGATCGGATTCCTCCTCGAAGCCGAGCGGCGGATCGACTTCGACCACGACGACTGCGGCCGACGGCTCGACCACCACCACCGTCACCTACGCCGACGGCTTCAAGATGTCGACGACGGTGCCGGGCGCCTCCAAGTCCTCCGCTAATTCGGCTTACGATCTGTTCGCACAGTTGATGCAGCGGCAAGGCGGGCAGGGACAGGGCGCCCCGGCCACCGCCGGCTCGTCGATGTCGATGAGCGTATGAGCTAAGAGCGCTCTCTCGGCACATCACGCTGTCATGCCCCGCGACCCGGCTACGCCAAGGCTTCGCCGGGGTTGAGATCGCCCGGCGCCGAAGCTTTAGCGTAGGCGGCAAGCGGGGCATCCAGTACGCCGCGGCCTTCCGGTTCAATCACAACCGTCTCTGGAATACTGGATCGCCCGGTCTTCGCCGGGCGATGACACCGGATGTGTGACGGGCGTTTAACTACCCACCAAACCGGTCCCGCCACGCCTGCTGCGCGCCGCCGAACGGCAGCGCCGTCGCGCAATAGACACCGCGTGCGATCGCGCGCGCGACCACGTTGGCGGCGACGGTGCCGAGCTCGGTGAGGCCGACCAGCGGCTCGATCGGCTTCTCGCAGGTCGCCGCCGCAAACAGCACGTCGCCGTCGGTCGGTGCATGCACCGGATAGATGGCGCGGGCAAAGCCGGTGTGGGCGATCATCGCCAGCCGCTTGGCCTGGGGTTTGGTCAGCACCGCATCGGTGACGACGGCCCCGATGGTGGTATTTTCGCGCGCGCTCGCTGCGGGACCGCCTTTGATGCGCATGCGGAGCATGTCGTCCGTAAACTTGTCGGGCAGGCCGCGTCCACCGTATTCGCCGTCCACCTCGAATGGCGCCGCCCAGAACCACGGCCCGTCGCCGACGGTGACACTGCCGACCGCGTTGACGGCGACGATCGCCGCGACCTTGACGCCACCAGGCGTCACGCCCGAGGCTGAGCCGAGCCCGCCCTTGAACGTCGCGGTGGTGGCACCGAGGCCCGCGCCGACGCTGCCGAGCGCGAAGTCCGTGCCGGCGGCGGCTGCCGCGGCGTAGCCGAGGTCGCGATAGGGCGAAAAGCGTCCCCAGGCCTTGTCGCCGCCATTGAGGAGATCGAACAGGATCGCGCCCGGCACGATCGGGATCAGCGCTTCGCGAACCCGGTGGCCGCGGCCCTGCTCGGCGAGCCAGGCCTGCACGCCGCCGCCGGTGTCGAGGCCAAAGGCGGAGCCGCCCGACAGCGCGATCGCGTCGACGCGTTCGACGGTATTGGCGAGATCGAGCAGCGCGTCCTCGCGCGTGCCGGGACCGCCGCCGCGGACGTCGATCGCCGCGACCGCAGGGGAATCGAAGATGATCGCGGTCGCGCCGGAGGCGACTTTGGCATCCTCGGCATGGCCGACGCGGACGCCGGCGATGTCGGTGAGAAGGTTTTTCAAGGTGGCCTCGCGCGCTGATGAGGAGTTCGCTTCTGCGATAGCGCAGAGATGCCGCAGGCTCAACTCGCCAGCGCGGTCCTGAGCATCTTGGCCAGCTCGGACTTGCGGTAGGGCTTGGCCAGCAGCAGCACGCCGGAGTCGAGCCGGCCGTGATGGACGATGGCGTTCTCGGTGTAGCCCGAGGTGAACAGCGTCTTCAGGTCGGGGCGGCGGCGGGCCGCTTCATCGGCGAGCTGACGGCCGTTCATGGCGCCCGGCATGATGACGTCGGTGAAGAGCAGGTCGATGCCCTTGTCCGCGTCGATGATGGTGAGCGCTTCGGCCGCGTTGCCGGCTTCGAGCGCGGCATAGCCGAGGCTCTTGATCTGGGTCACGACATATTGCCGTACCAGCGCGTCGTCCTCGACGATCAGGATCTTCTCGCTGCCGCCGGCGACGGGCGCGTTCTGGAGCGCCTCGAACTCGGTTTCCTGCACGCCGGTGGAGCGCGGCAGGTAGATCTTCACGCTCGTGCCGTGGCCTTCCTCGCTGTAGATCTTGATGTGGCCGCCGGACTGCTTGACGAAGCCGAACACCATGCTGAGCCCGAGGCCGGTGCCCTTGCCGACCTCCTTGGTCGTGAAGAACGGATCGAACACCCGCTCGATCAGATCGGCCGGAATTCCGCTGCCGGTGTCGCTGACCGCGATCATCACGTAATTGCCGGCAACGATGTCGGGATTCATGCTGGCATAACCGTCGTCGAGGAAGACGTTGCGGGTCTCGAGCACGAGGGTGCCGCCGTCGGGCATGGCATCGCGCGCGTTCAGCGCGAGGTTGAGGATGGCGGTTGAGAGCTGGCCGGGATCGACCAGCGTCGGCCAGGCATCCTCGGTGAGCTGGGGCATGATGGTGATCTGCTCGCCCAGCGTCGGATGCAGCAGCTTGGCGGCCTCGAGCATCAGCGCGTTGACGTCGATCTCGCGCGGCTGGAGCGGCTGCTTGCGGGCGAAGGCGAGCAGATGCTTGGTCAGCTGCGCGCCGCGCTCGGCGGCGTCGTCGATCAGCTTGGTGATGGCGGCGAGCTCGGGCCGGTCGGCGACCGCATCCGACAGGATGCCGATCGTGCCGGTGATGACGGTCAGCACGTTGTTGAAGTCGTGGGCGACGCCGCCCGTCAACTGGCCGATCGAATCCATCTTCTGGACCTGCCGGAGCTGGGCTTCGGCGGCCTGCTTCTCGGTGAGGTCGCGGCCGATGAAGAAATGGCGTTTCACCGGCTCGGACCAGGTGCCCATCCAGTTCAGCGTGACCTCGTGACCGTCGTAGTGATAGTAGCGCGCCTCGAAGCTGCGCTTGACCGCGCCGCGCCGGGCCGCGCGCATCTCGCTGCGCGTCCTCTCGAGGTCATCAGGGTGGATGAACTCGATCGCACTGTGCCCGACCATGTCGTCTGGGCTGAAGCCGAGGATGTCCTTCACACTGGGGCTGACCTGGATGAAATTGCCGTAACCGTCGGTGACCAGGATCAGGTCCTGCGAGGTCTCGAAAATGCGCTGGCGCTCCTCGATCTCCCGATTGAGCGCCATCTCCGCTCGCTTCCGCTCGGTGACGTCGCGGGCCACCTTGGACGCGCCGATGATCCGGCCCTCGGTCGATCGCAGCGGGACCTGGCTCAGCACCACGTCGATGGGTTGGCCGCTCTTGTGCAGCCGTACTGTCTCCTGCTGGTCGATGACCTCGCCGTTGCGGGTGCGAGCCAGGTTCTCGGCGACGTCGTCACGCTGATCGTCCGGCATGATGATGTCGATGGAACGGCCGACCGCCTCATCGGCGGAGTAGCCGAAGACGCGCTCGGCCGCGCTGTTCCAGGTCGTGATGGTGCCGTCGAGCGACTTGGTGATGATGGCGTCGTTGGAGGATTCGACGACGGCGGTGAACAGCCGCTCGCGCTCGGCGTGATAGTCGCGCTCGGCGTCCGATCGGCGCTTCAGCGCGCCGACCATGCTCGCGGTCTGCGCCTGGAGGCGGACATTCTCGACCAGGAGCACCGCGAGCACGAAGGTCGCCGCGCCGAGCCCGTAGAGGCGGCCGGCGTAGAAGCCGAGATCGAAGCGCGCGACGTTCACGATCGCCGAGAGCGCGATGTCGAACAGCCAGGCGCACATCACGACCATGAGCCAGACGTCGATCACCGAGTGCGGCCTGCGGAACCAGAGCGAGACGAGGGCGGCAAAGCTGAGCGACCACACGAAGGACACCACGCCGATCATGGTCGGCGTGTAGCGGCCGTCGCGCAGCAGGACCGGGAGCAGATCGTGCTGGGCGGTGACGATCCAGGCGAAGACGGCCATGGCGGCAACGACGCCGAACACGATGCTGTAGATCGCCCCGATCGTCGTGCCGCGGATCCTGGCACCGCCGTCGGCCTCCTTCAGCCAGGCATAACCCAGCACGAATATCGGGAAGCCGGCGTGCCAGATCATGTAGAGCCAGACCGTGGTTTGCTGGCCCGCGCCAAGAAGTCCGGTCGGGGTGAACAGTCCGGGGAAGGTGAGGGCATGAACCAGCGCCGCCGCGGCGGTGAACAGATAGCCGCTCGCGAGCCACAGCAGCGCGCGGGTCCGCAGGACCGAAAACTGCGACAGCAGCAGCACGGCGGTCACGACGTCGCTCACGGCAAGGGCCGATTGATAGCTCGCAACAAAGCCCGGGACCGGCAGGAGCGGGGTCCCCGCGAAGGGGACTGTCAACGCGAACAGGATCGCGGATATGCCGACGACCGCCAATGCAGCGGTGCGGTCGGTCGAGGTGGCCGGCAGGGTCGAAAGGAATGTGCTGCGGTCGATCGTTGCGGGCACGTCCACCTCTCGCAGACCGGTCTTCGCCATCTTCATCGACGTCATTCAAATCCCCGCAGGCCAGCGCTATGGTAGCGGGTTACGGTCGCACATTCTGGACTGTTGCGGCCGCGACTCAACCGAAGGTTACAGATTTCTTAATTCTGGTGGGACCAAGGAATAGGGATCGGGTAAGATGCGATTTACTGGACGGTGCCATAATGCCCTTCCGCCGTCGTGGGTTCCAGGTCTGAATCGTCGATTTTGATCCCTGTATCCGGGAGTTGTTCCCTATGCCCCGCGTTCTCGTCATCGACGACCAGAAGGACGTCCGCGCGATGGTCGGGATCGTGCTTCGGGTCCATCGTTTCGAGGTCGTGGAGGCAGAAAGCGGCGCGGCCGGGCTGAACGCCTTCGCGGAAAGCCCGTTTGACGCGGCGATCGTCGATATCTTCCTTGGCGACACCAGCGGCGTCGACGTCATCGCGAGCCTGCGCGAGCGCGCGCCGGGACTTCCGATCATCGCGGTGTCCGGGATGACGACGCTGGATTTCATGGATCAATCGCCTCACCTTGCCAACGTGGTCTGCCTGCAAAAACCGTTTCGACCGAACGATCTCCTGCAAGCGCTGCGGAAGGCCCAGGCCGCGGCGGGCGGCGAACTGCCCGCAGCCGTCTGACCCTTGCCCAAAATCCTTGTCCAAAAAAGCCCTTGCCCAAAAGAAGAACGCCCCGGACGAGCCGGGGCGTGATGATGCTTGGATGGCGGCCCTGAGGCCGACGCGTTAGGTGCCGCTGCCCTTGATCTCGGTGTAGCCGCCCTTGGCATCCCATTTGTAGACGACGTAGTCGATCTGCTTGATGTCGCCCTTGGCGTCATACTCGATCGGGCCGATCACGGTGTCCCATTTGCCGGCCTTCATCGCCTCCATGACCTTCTTGGCATCGGTGGTGCCGGCCTTCTTGGCCGCCTGCGACCAGACCTGCATCGCCGCATAGGTGTAGAGCGTATAGCCTTCGGGGTCGATGTTCTTGGCCTTGAAGGCATCGACGATCTTCTTGGCGGTCGGCTTGTTGCGCGGATCGGGGCCGAAGGTGAACAGGGTGCCTTCGCCGGCCGGACCGGTGATGGAGGCGTACTCCTTGTCGGCGAGTGCGTCGCCGGCCATCAGCACCGTCTTGAGACCCTGGTCGCGCATCTGACGCAGGATCAGGCCGCTCTCCTGATGGTAGCCGCCGACATAGACGAGATCGATGTTGTCGCGCTTCAGGCGCGAGACGATCGCGTTGAAGTCCTTGTCGCCCTTGTTGTAGGACTCGTACATCTTCTCGGTGACGCCGGCCTTGTTGAGCGCCTTCTTGGTCTCGTCCGCAAGACCCTTGCCGTAGGTGGTCTTGTCGTTGAGGATCGCAATGTTCTTGCCCTTGAAGTTCTTGGCGATGTACTGCGCCGCGATCAGGCCCTGCTGATCGTCACGGCCGCAGACGCGTGCCACGTTCCAGAGCTTGCGCTCGGTGAACAGAGGATTGGTCGAAGCCGGGGTGATCTGGAGCACGTTGCCGTCGGCATAGGCTTCGGATGCGGGGATCGACGACGACGAGCAATAGTGCCCGGCGACGAACGGCATCTTCGCGCCGGCGATCTTCTCGGCGACCGAGCGCGCCTGCTTCGGATCGCAGGCATCGTCCTCGACGGAGAGCGCGAGTTTCTTGCCGTTGACGCCGCCGGCGGCATTGATATCGGCCACGGCCATCTCGGCGCCGTTCTTCATCTGGCGGCCGAAGGCGGACTCGCCGCCGGTCATCGGACCTGCGACTGCGATGCTGACATCCTGCGCGAATGCCGCGCTCGACAACGCGATCGATGCGCCGAATGCCAGACCGATGAGTTTCAGTGATTTCATGAGATACCTCGCGGGTGGTCGCCTGTGGAAGTTGCCGGGTATGCCCGGTCCAAACCGACGCCATTCTTGAACGAATTCGAGGAGAAGTCACCGGCAAAATACGGGCATCGGCGCAGATATCTCGCCCCATTCGGACGCACGTGGCCCGCCTCAGCCGTGTCGGCCGCCTTCCAGATAGGCGGCGCGAATCTCGGGGCGCTGCAGCAACTCGGCGCCGGTCCCGGCCAGCGTGATCAGGCCGTTGACCATGACATAGCCGCGATGGGCGAGCTTGAGCGCATGGTTGGCGTTCTGCTCGACGATCAGGACGGTCAGGCCGTCCTGCCGGTTCAGGGTGCGGATCGCGTCGAAAATCTGGCGCGCGATCAGCGGCGCGAGCCCGAGCGAGGGCTCGTCGAGCAGGAGCAGGCGGGGACGGCTCATCAAGGCGCGGCCGATCGCCAGCATCTGCTGCTCGCCGCCGGACAGGGTTCCGCCGCGCTGGGCGTAGCGCTCCTTCAGCCGCGGAAACAGCGAGAAGACGCGTGCCAGCGTCGCGTCGCGTTCGGAATCGGTGCATCCGGTGGCGTCGGCCCCCATCTGGAGGTTTTCCGCCACGCTCATGCGCGGGAAGATGCGCCGTCCCTCCGGCGATTGCGCGATGCGCAAATGCGCGATCTCGTGGGTGGGCACGTCGGTGATGTCGCGGCCCTCGTACAGGATCTGGCCGGCGCGGGCCCGCGGCTTGCCGAAGATCGTCATCATCAGCGTCGACTTGCCGGCGCCGTTGGCGCCGATCAGCGCCACGATCTCGCCGGCATTGATCTCGACGTCGACGCCCTTCAGCGCCTCGATCTTGCCGTAGGCGGCGCGAAGGCTGCGGATCGCGAGCAGGGGAGTGGGCGCCGAAGTCACGACCCGCCCTCCATCACGGCGACCGCCTCTTCCTCGTCGGCGCCGAGATAGGCGGCGATCACCTTGGGATCGTCGCGAACCTGGCGCGGCGTGCCTTGCGCGATCTTCACGCCGTGGTCCATCACCACGATGTGGTCGGAGATCTCCATCACCACCGACATATCGTGCTCGATCAGCAGGATCGAGGTGCCGAGCTCGTTGCGGATCGAGAGCAGGAGCTCGCTCAAGGCGGCGCTCTCGCGCGCGTTGAGGCCGGCTGCGGGCTCGTCCAGGCACAGAAGCGCGGGCTCGGTGCACATCGCCCGCGCGATTTCGAGCCGTCGCTGGTCGCCATAGGCGAAATTGCCGGCGGCATCGTCGGCGCGGTCGAGCAGGTTGACCCGCCTGAGCCAGTCGGTGGCCAGATCGATCGCGCGCTTCTCGGCATCGCGATAGCCGGGCGCACCGATCAGGCCGAGGAAGGTGAGGCCGGAGGCCCGCATCAAGGCGTTGTGCTGCGCCACCATCAGGTTTTCAAGCGCGGTCATGCCGGGAAACAGGCGGATGTTCTGGAAGGTGCGCGCCACCTTGGCCTGCTTGGCGATGCGGAAATCGTTCAGCCGCTCCAGCGCGATGATCTTGCCGTCGTCATGGGCGAGGCGGATGGAACCGCCGCTCGGCTTGTAGAAGCCGGTGATGCAGTTGAAAACGGTGGTCTTGCCGGCGCCGTTCGGCCCGATCAGCGCGGTGATCTTCTTGCGCTCGGCCGAGAACGACAGGTCCTGCACGGCCACGATGCCGCCGAAGCGCATGGTCAGCTGGTCGACGCTGAGAATCTTGTCGCCGCTCATCCGTGCCCTTCCTTGACGAGGTCGGAGGAGATCGCCTGCGCCTTGGTCAGATACACGGTCGGCGCGCGATGCCCGATCAGGCCGCGCGGCCGCCAGATCATGATCAGCACCATGGCCATGCCGAACACGAGCATGCGGTAGGTCTCGAGGCCGCGGAACAGCTCGAAGCCGCCGATCATGGCCAGCGCGGCAAGCGCCACGCCGAGTTGCGAGCCCATGCCGCCGAGCACGACGATGGCCAGCACCAGCGCCGATTCCTGGAAGGTGAAGGATTCCGGGCTGATGAAGCCCTGGCGGGTCGCGAAGAACGCACCGGCAAAGCCGCCGAACATCGCGCCGGTCGCGAACGCGGTCAGCTTGGTGGTCGTGGTGTTGATGCCGAGCGCGCGGCAGGCGACCTCGTCCTCGCGCAAAGCCTCCCAGGCGCGGCCGATCGGCAGGCGGCGCAGGCGGATCGTCACCCAGTTGGTGAGCAGCGCGAGCGCCAGGATCAAATAGAACAGGAAGACGATGCGATGGGTCGGCGAGTACTCGATGCCGAGCTTGGCGGCGAGCCCGTCGTCGCTGTTGTCGAGCGGGATGCCGAAGAAGGAGGGGCGGGGAATGCCGGGGACGCCGTTGGGGCCGCCGGTCAGGCTTTGCCAGTTGATGATGACGAGGCGGATGATCTCGCCAAAGGCGAGCGTCACGATGGCGAGATAGTCGCCGCGCAGGCGCAGCACGGGAAAGCCGAGCAGCACGCCCCAGAACGCGGCAAGGATGCCCGCGAGCGGCAGGCAGACCCAGAACGACCAGCCGAAATTGGTGGCAAGCAGCGCGTAGGAATAGGCGCCGACCGCATAGAAGGCGACGTAGCCGAGATCGAGCAGGCCGGCGAGGCCGACCACGACGTTCAATCCCCAGCCCAGCATGACATAGGTGAGCACGAGGATCGCGAGGTCGAGGATGTAGCGCTGGTTATAGAAGATCACAGGCACCAGCAGCGTGAAGATCAAGAGCGCGGGCGCGAGGTAGCGGCCGACGAACGACATCCCGCTCTGTACCGCGGGCGGCACCAGCTTCTCGGCGCCGGACGGGCCGATCCATTGCCGGAGCAGCTCGATGACGATGGAGCCTCCGAACACGCCGGCGACGAGCGCTGCGACCTCGCCGAAACGCGTCCAATAGGTGAGCTGGCCGTCGGCGCCGGCCTCGGTTCGGACGCCGACCATCAGTGAGAACAGCACCAGCGCGACCAGTGCGCTGAGCAGGGATTTTTTCAGGATGTAGGTCAAGCCGGCGGTGCGGCTTGCGTGCGTGGTCTTGTGCGGGATGGGTGTCACGCGGCGGTCCGTCAGACTTTTTCGACTTCGGGACGGCCGAGCAGGCCGGTCGGCATGAAGATCAGCACGACGATCAGGATCGAGAATGCCGCGACGTCCTTGTATTCGACCGAGAAATAGGCCGACCAGAACGTCTCGATCAGGCCTATCGCAAGACCGCCGAGCATGGCGCCGGGTAGCGAGCCGATGCCGCCGAGCACGGCCGCCGTGAAGGCCTTGATGCCGGCAACGAAGCCCATGAAGAAGTCGACCAGGCCGTAATAGAGCAGGTACATGAAACCCGCGACCGCGGCGAGCGCGGCGCCGATCACGAAGGTCATGGAGATGGTGCGGTCGACGTCGACGCCCAGCAGGGCCGCCATGGTCTGGTCCTGCTCGCAGGCGCGCATGTCGCGCCCGAGCCGCGTGCGCGACACCAGCCAGGTGAAGATCGCCAGCAGCACGATGGTGGTGATGACCACCATGATCTGGATATTGGAGAGCTGGATGACGAAGCCGTCCGCGCTCTCATGCAGCGTGTAGCCGCCGGTGATGAAGGGCGGGATCGGCTTGACGCGGGCGCCTTGCGCCACCTGCGAATAGTTGGTCAGCACGAACGACATGCCGATCGCCGACAGCATCGGGGCGAGGCGAAAGGAATGCCGCAGCGGCCGGTAGGCGATGCGCTCGATGGTCCAGCCATAAAGCGCCGTGATCGCCATCGCGACCAGCAGCACGACGAGCAGGATCACCGGGATCGCGGTCAGGCCGAGCGAGATCAGGATCAGGAAGGTGATCAGGGCTATGAAGCCGCCGATCATGAAGACGTCGCCGTGGGCGAAGTTGATCATGCCGACGATGCCGTAGACCATCGTGTAGCCGATCGCGATCAGGCCGTAGATGGAGCCGAGCACGAGGCCGTTAATGAGCTGCTGGGCGAAATAATCCATAGGCTGCCGTTTACCAAACCTGACGCGGCTCAAAGGGAGCTTTTCGAGAGAGAGTGATTGAGTTTCTTCTCGGGCCCCGGCAGCCCTTGAGCATTCTTCTCGTTTTGTAACAGGAGGGAACTGGCGGCCGCAACAGTGCAGGCCTAGGCATAAGGGCTTGTACAGAACTCATTTGGTGACGGACGTCATCTCCCCGGGTTCCGCAGCTGCGAGGAACCGGGTTCCGCATGGCAACCAAATCCAGGGCCCGTTGTTACTGTCCCTCTGACGTCCAACAAGGGAGTTCCCCCCGATGACGAAGCAGCAGAACCAGAATCCGGGTCAGCAGACTCAGAGCCCCGGTCAGCAGCGCCCAAGTCAGCAGCCAAGTCAGCAGCCAGGGCAGCAGCAGGGCGGCGGGCAGAAACCCGGACAGCAGCGGCAGGATGACCCGATGCGCCAGGGTAACCGGCCCGGCCAGCAGGGTGGCCAGCACGGTCAGGACAACTAGTTGGGAGCCCAGTGAGCAGTTGCGAGTGAGCAGGAGTGAGTGAGGACGGGCTCCGCCGAAAGGCGGGGCCTTTTTCGTCTGGGGCGCCGGCCGCCTGGCGGTTAAGGTAAACAAAGGGTTTAAATTGCCGCCGCAGACTGATGCGAGTTAGCTCCCGGCAAAGCCTTCCCATTGAAGGCTGCGTGGCAGGCGAAGCGGGAAGCGGCATGTTCAGGAACTGGCGGATCGACTCGGTCAACGGCGCGCTGCTGGCGGCCTATTTCATCCCGGCCTGGACGCTGGTTGCCTTCAACATCATAGTGGCACCGGTGCACGGCCTCTACGAGCGGCCGAGCGTCGCGGTGGCGCTGTACCTCAGCGACCATCTCCAGATGGCGGGGATGGACACGGTGCGCGCGGCCTGGCTGCTGGCACTGGGACGGCTGACCGTGGTGGCGTTCTTCGCGATCTACCTCGCGCTGCTGTGCATTCCCCGCGTCCGCAGGACTGGCGGCAGTGACGAGGCGCTCGGCATTGCGCTGGCGATCGGCAGCCTGATCTCGTTTGCGAGCATGGTCATGGCCTCGAAGGTCGGCGAGATGGCCGCGCTCCGGCTGCACGCCACCGAGCTCTTGCTGCTGCTGGGAGCTGCGATCGTGATGGTGATCGAGCGGCCTGTGGCGGCGCCAAAGGCCGTCGAGGCCGCTGCGCCGCTAGGTCTTGAGCAGGCCGAGCTCCTGCACAATCGCTGAGGCTTCCTTGACGGCGTGGTTCGCCGCCGGCACGCCGCAATAGATCGCCTGCTGGAGCAGAATTTCCTTGATGTCGTCGGGGGTGAAGCCGCCTTCGGCGAGTGCCGCGCGCACATGCAGGCGGAATTCGTCCCATTGCCCGAGCGCGACCATGGTGCCGATCACAAGCACCCGCCGGGTGCGCTCGTCGAAATGCGGCCGCGTCCAGATCTCGCCCCAGGCGTAGCGGGTGATCAGGTCCTGGAAATCGGTGTTGAAGGCATTGCGACCCGCGATCGACTTGTCGACCCAGGCATTGCCCAGCACTTTGCGGCGCACGTTCATGCCGGCATCGCGGCGCTTCTGGTCGTCCATGGTGTTTCTCCGGATCAGTCATTCCGGGGCGCCTCGAAGAGGCGAACCCGGAATCTCGAGGTTGTGAATGCCGATCGAGATTCCGGGTTCGATGCTTTGCATCGCCCCGGAATGACGATAGGCGCAATCAACGCTGCGTCAGGAACCCCACCACCGCATCGGTGAACGCGTGGGGTTGCTCGACATTGGAAATATGGGCGGCGTCGATGATGGTCATGCTCGCGCCGGGAATGTTTGAGCGGATCAGTTCGCCCGCGGATATCGGCGTCGCCATGTCGTGGCGGCCGGCGATCACCAATGTCGGGCTCTTGATCTTTGGCAGCAGCTCACGTTGGTCGAGCGTCGACAGCGCCTCGCAGCAGGCGAGATAGCCCTCGACGGGGGAGGCGAGCAGCATCGCCTTCATCCGGGCGGCGATGTCGGGCTCGCGCTCGCGGAAATCCTGGGTGAGCCAGCCCGCGATCACGGCATCGGCCACCGCCGCGATGCCGCCCTTCTTCACGGCATCGATGCGTTCCAGCCATTTGGTCGGCTCGGCATAGTAGCAGGAGGTGTTGGCGAGGATCAGCTTGCCGAATCGCTCCGGCGCATTCGCGCCCAGCCATTGCCCGACCATGCCGCCCATCGACAGGCCGCACCAATGCACCTTCTCGATGTTGAGATCGTCGAGGATTGCCAGCACGTCGCGGCCGAAGCGCTCCATCGTGTAGGGGCCGGGGGGAACGTTCGACTTGCCGTGGCCGCGGCGGTCATAGCGGATGACGCGGAAGACCTGCGTCAGCGCCTTCATCTGCGGCTCCCACATCTGAAGCGTGCAGCCGAGCGAATTGGACAGCATCAGGGTCGGCCCGCCGTCGCGGCCCTCGACAGAGACGTTGATCAGGCAACCGTCGGCATCGATCATGGGCATGGCATGTTCCTCGTCATGCGCGGGCTTGAGCCGCGCATCCATCTAAGAAGTGGAATCTATCCAGGATGATGGATTGCCGGGTCAAGCCCGGCAATGACATCAGGAGAGATCCAATGAATCGAGCAGCCGGTCGATCAGGGCTTGGGAAGCCCCTTGATAGGCCATCGGCTCGAACAATGCCGCAATTTTTTCCGGCGAAAGATGCGCGGTGACCTGCGAATCGCCTGACAGCACCTCGCGCAGATGCTTCTTCTCGGCGACTGCGCGCTTGCTCGCGGCCTCGATGAGATGATGCGCATCGCTCTTGCCGATGGTCTCGGCCAGCGCGAAGGTGATCGCCTCGGCCATGATCAGCCCGTGCGTCGCATCGAGATTGCTGCGCATGCGCGCCGCATCGACGTCGAGGCCCTCGGCGATGTCGACGATGGCGGCGAGCGCGCCCGAGGTGACCAGCATCAGTTGCGGCAGCGTCGGCCATTCCGCGTGCCAGGGGCCGGCGCTGCGCTCGTGGTCCTGCACCTGCGCGGCAAAAATCGTCGCGGCGAGCTGTGGGGCCATGGTCGCACATCCCAGCGCGCTTGCGGCCGCGACCGGGTTGCGCTTGTGCGGCATGGTCGAGGAGCCGCCGCGGCCTTCGCCGGCCGGCTCGAACGCCTCGGCGACATCGGTCTGCATCATCAGCGATACGTCGCGCGCGATCTTGCCGCAGCTGCCGGCGAGAATCGCAAGAGCCGATGCGGCTTCCGCGATGCGGTCGCGATGGGTGTGCCAGGGCGCTTCCGGCAGCGGCAGGTTGAGCTCCTGCGCCAGTCGTTCCGCAACGACGAGCCCCTTGTCGCCGAGGGCCGCGAGCGTGCCGGCCGCGCCGCCGAATTGCAGCGCGAGGCCCTCGCGGGAAAACCGCCTGAGGCGGCAGCGGGCGCGGGCAAGGCTTGCCGCATATTCGGCGGCCTTGAGCCCGAACGGCATCGGCAACGCGTGCTGGAGCCAGGTCCGCGCCACCATGGCGGTGTTGCGATGATTACGCGCCAGTGCGGCAAAGCCCTTGATGGCACGGCTGAGGTCGGCGTCGAGTGCATCGATGCCGGCACGCAGTGCGAGCATGGTCGCGCTGTCGATGACGTCCTGGCTGGTTGCGCCCCAATGCACGTAGCGGGCGGCCTCCGCATCGGCCTTGGCGACATTGGCGGTCAGCGCCCTGACCAGGGGAATCGCGAGATTGCCGGACCGTGTCGCGGCCTCGGCCAGCGCGGCCATGTCAAAGGTCTCCGCCTTGCACGCGGCTTCGATCGGGCCCACGGCGGCGGCGGGAACCACGCCGGTGGCGGCCTCGGCCCGGGCGAGGGCTGCCTCGAAATCGAGCATGTACTGAAGGGTGGAGCGGTCGTCGCAGACGGCGCGCATGGCGGTGCTCGACAGCATCGGCGCGAGCAGGGGGGAGAGGGCTGTGCTCATGTTGCGCGGGACCTAACCATCATGGCTCGCCTGTGCCAATCCAAAACCGACCGCACAAGATTTTTTGCAGTTGCGAATATGCATTGCACGTGACCGGAGGCCGCCCTTTCCTTTGCGGCCCCCGTGCGTTACTTGAACAGCATTATAGTTGCACGATCCCGGGAGGCACCCCATGGCCATGACGATGAACGGCGAAGTCCAGCTTGCGGCGCCGCGCGAGGCTGTGTGGGCCAAGCTCAACGATCCCGAGGTGCTGAAGGCCTGCATCCCCGGCTGCGAGGAGCTGGAGAAGACCGACGACGGCGGCTTTCGCGCCACAGCCAAAATGAAGGTCGGCCCGGTGTCGGCGCGCTTCAAGGGCAAGGTGACGCTCTCCGATCTCGATCCGCCGAACGGCTACAAGATCTCCGGCGAAGGCGAGGGCGGGGTGGCCGGCTTCGCCAAGGGCGGCGCCGTGGTCAACCTCGCGGAGAAGGACGGCGGCACGCTGCTCTCCTACGACGTCGAGGCGCAGATCGGCGGCAAGTTGGCGCAGCTCGGACAGCGCCTCATCAACGGCGCCGCCAAGAAGCTGGCCGACGAGTTTTTCGCGAACTTCGCCAAGGCGGTACAGGGCTGAAGGCTATCGCCTTTCGGCATGGCGCCTTGCGTCCGGGGCGATGTTGCCCCGGGCCATAATGGCCCATATGATGGGTTGGAATAATTATAAGAACCGCTTCGACGGGACCCGTCGGGGCGCTGATAGAGAGTGCTTATGGCCAAAATCTCCCTCATCGTGAACGGCAATCCTGTGACGGCCAACGTCGATCCCCGCACGCTTCTGGTGCAGTTCCTGCGCGAGAATCTGCGGCTGACCGGCACCCATGTCGGCTGCGACACCTCGCAGTGTGGCGCCTGCGTCGTGCATCTCGACGGCAAGGCCGTGAAGTCCTGCACCACGCTTGCCGTGATGGCCGACGGCCACGAGGTCAAGACGATCGAGGGGCTGGCCGCCGATGGTGCGCCGCTGCATCCGATGCAGGAAGCCTTCCGCGAGCACCATGGCCTGCAGTGCGGCTTCTGCACGCCCGGCATGATCATGACCGCGATCGACATCGTTCATCGCAAGGGCCACGAGGTCGACGACCACACCATCCGCGAGGAGCTGGAAGGCAATCTCTGCCGCTGCACCGGCTACCAGAACATCGTCACCTCGATTTCCGCCGGCGCCAAGGCGATGGCGAAATCCGACCTCGCCTAAATCGACACGCGCGCATCCCGCGATCAGGACATTCAGATGTACGAATTCAAATATCATCGCCCCGGGACGGTCCGGCAGGCCGCCAACCTCCTGGTGAAGAACGAAGACGCCAAGGTGATCGCCGGCGGTCACACGCTGATTCCCGTCATGAAGCAGCGCCTCGCCAGCCCGCCGCATCTGGTCGACCTCTCCCACATCGAGGGGCTCAACACGATCGAGATGAAGGGCCGCTCGCTGGTGATCGGCGCCACCGCCAGGCACGCTGAGGTCGCGACCTCCGCCATCGTGGGCGAAGCGATCCCGGCGCTCGCGAGCCTTGCCGGCGGAATCGGCGATCCCGCCGTGCGCCACAAGGGCACGATCGGCGGCTCGCTCGCCAACAACGATCCGACCGCGGACTATCCGGCTGCGGTGCTGGCGCTCGGCGCCACCATCGTCACCAACAAGCGTCGCCTCAAGGCCGAAGAGTATTTCCAGGGGCTGTTCACGACGGCGCTCGAGGCCGACGAGATCATCACCAAGGTGATGTTCCCGCTGCCGAAGAAGGCCGCCTACGTCAAATTCCGCAACCAGGCCTCGCGTTACGCGCTGGTCGGCGTGTTCGTGGCGCGGCGTCCTTCGGACGTGCGCGTTGCCGTCACCGGCGCCGGCTCCGAAGGCGTGTTCCGCGTCACCGCGTTCGAGGAAGCCCTGAAGAAGCGCTTTTCGGCGAAGGCGCTCGATGGCATCGAGGTGCCGGCCGAGGGTCTTAACAGCGACATCCACGGCAGTGCCGAATACCGCGCGCACCTCATCGGGGTGCTGACGCGGCGGGCCGTCGACGCCGCCAATGCCAAGGAATGATGGGCCTCACCAATTGGCCCAACGACTTGCCCCGGTGAGGGCGTAAACGAGACTGGCCCTTTCATGACTTCAGCGGCCCTACCGGCATCGGTCGATGCGATGCTCGAACTCCTCACGTCGCGCGGCTACCTCGCGGAGCGCTCGCTGGCGACGGTGACCTACCTGTCGCTGCGCATGGGTCGGCCGCTGTTTCTCGAAGGCGAGGCCGGCGTCGGCAAGACCGAGATCGCAAAAGTGCTGTCGGCGGCGCTGGGGCGGAAGCTGATCCGCCTGCAGTGCTACGAAGGCCTCGACGTCTCCTCCGCGGTCTACGAGTGGAACAGCGCCGCGCAGATGATCGCGATCCGGATGGCGGAAGCCGCCGGCGACACCGATCGCGATCAACTGTCGAGCGACATCTTCGCCGACCGCTACATGATCAAGCGGCCGCTGCTCCAGGCGCTGGAGCCCGACGTTGCCGGCCCGCCGGTGCTCCTGATCGACGAGCTCGACCGCGCCGACGAGGCGTTCGAAGCTTACCTCCTGGAAATCCTCAGCGACTTCCAGGTGACGATCCCCGAATTCGGCACCGTGAAGGCGCCGCATCCGCCGATCGTCATCATCACCTCCAACCGCACCCGCGAGATCCACGACGCGCTGAAGCGGCGCTGCCTCTATCACTGGGTGGATTATCCCGCCGCCGAGCGCGAGCTCGCGATCGTCAAGACGCGCGTGCCCGGCATCTCCGCAAAGCTGTCGCAGCAGGTGGTGCGCTTCGTCCAGGCGCTGCGCAACCAGGACTTCTACAAGTCTCCGGGCGTCGCCGAGACCATCGACTGGGCCACCGCGCTGTCCGAGCTCGACGCCCGCTCGCTGACCCCGCAAGTGGTCGGCGACACGCTGGGCGCGCTGCTCAAGTACCAGGACGACATCACCCGCATGCAGGGCGACGCCTTGCAGAAGGTGCTGAAGGAAGCGACGAGCGAGGATTGATCTCGCGGCAAAGTTAGCTCGTCATTCCGGGGCGCGCGTCAGCGCGAACCCGGAATCCATTGAGCCACGAGGACCGCGGGTAAATGGATTCCGGGCTCGCGCCCAAGAGGGCGCGCCCCGGAATGACGAGGGGATGGATACGAACCATGGCCATCAACCACCTGGCACCCGAGCAGACCGAGCAGTTTGCCGACAACATCGTCGGCTTCGCCCGCGCGCTGCGCGCGGCGGGCATGCCGGTCGGGCCGGGTGCGGTGATCGATGCCATGAACGCGCTTGAGGTGATCGACATCGGCAACCGGGCCGACGTCTTCACCACGCTGGAGGCGATCTTCGTCAAGCGTCACGAGCATGCGCTGATCTTCAAGCAGGCCTTCAACCTGTTCTTCCGCGCCTCGGAGGAGTGGAAGCACATGCTGGATTCGGTGCCGCTGCCGGATCAGGCCAAGAAGAAGCCGCAGGCCGGCGCACGGCGTGTGCAGGAAGCGATGTCGCAGCCGCGCATGACGGAGACGGCGCAGCACCAGGAGCAGGATCTGCGTCTGTCGGTGTCCGACAAGGAAATCCTGCAGAAGAAGGATTTTGCGCAGATGAGCGCAGCGGAGATCTCCGAGGCCTTGCACGCCGTCGAGCGGATGCGGCTGCCGCAGGCCGAACTGCTGACGCGCCGGCACCGGCCCGATTCCCGAGGCCTGCGCCTCGACCTGCGCCGCACGCTACGTGCGTCATTGCGCACCGGTGGCGACATCATCGACATCCATCGGCTCGGGCGGATCGAGAAGCCGGCGCCGATCGTCGCGCTGCTCGACATCTCGGGCTCGATGAACGAATACACCCGCCTGTTCCTGCATTTCCTCCATGCCATCGGCGATGCGCGCAAGCGCGTCTCGGTGTTCCTGTTCGGCACCCGCCTGACCAACGTCACCCGCGCGCTGCGCCAGCGCGATCCCGACGAGGCGCTGGCGAGCTGCTCGGCCTCGGTCGAGGACTGGGCCGGCGGCACGCGGATCTCGGCCTCGCTGCACAACTTCAACAAATTGTGGGCGCGCCGCGTCCTGAGCCAGGGCGCCATCGTGCTCCTGATCTCCGACGGGCTGGAGCGGGAGGCCGATTCCAGGCTCGCCTTCGAGATGGACCGGCTGCACCGCTCCTGCCGGCGGCTGATCTGGCTCAACCCGCTGTTGCGTTTCGGCGGCTTCGAGGCCAAGGCGCAGGGCATCAAAATGATGCTCCCGCACGTTGACGAATTCCGCCCGGTACATAATTTGAGTTCGATCCAGGAGCTGATCACGACGCTCTCCCGGCCGCTGCCGCCGCATCACCGCAGCCTGATCCGTTCCGCAGCTTGAGAGGTTACCCCATGCTCGATCGCGACGAGGACATTCTGAAGGCGGCGGAGGACTGGCAGAAGGCCGGCCGTGGCGTCGCGCTCGCCACCGTGGTGGAGACCTGGGGCTCGGCGCCGCGCCCGGCGGGCTCGAGCCTCGTCATCAACGACGAGGGCACGTTCTTAGGGTCCGTCTCCGGCGGCTGCGTCGAGGGTGCCGTGGTCACCGAGGCCATGGACGTGATCGAGAGCGGCAAGCCGAAGATGCTGGAGTTCGGCGTTGCCGACGAGACCGCCTGGAATGTCGGGCTGTCCTGCGGCGGCACCATCCGCGTCTTCGTCGAGAAGGTCGGCTAGCCGTGAAGCTCGCGATTTTGCACGAACTCAATGCCGAGCGCGCCGCGCGCCGTCCCGCGATCTTGGTGACGGACACCGAGAGCGGCGAACAGCGCCTGGTCAAGGCTGCGGACTTTGCCAAGGACCCGCTGCGCGTCGAGCTCGAAAAACAGCTTCGCATAGGCAAGAGTGCCAATGTCGAGGTCGGCGGCAAGAAGCTCTTCCTCAACGTCTACGCGCCGACCGCAAAGCTCGTCATCGTCGGCGCCGTCCATATCAGTCAGGCGTTGGCGCCGCTGGCGCGCTCGCTCGGCTACGACGTCACCGTCGTCGATCCGCGCACGGCCTTTGCAAGCGCAGAGCGCTTCCCCGACATTCCGCTGGTGGCCGAATGGCCCGACACCGCGCTGCCGCCGCTCAACGTCGATGCCTACACGGCGTTCGTCGCGGTGACGCACGATCCCAAGATCGACGATCCCGCGCTGCTGCACGCCTTCGAGCGCGGCTGCTTCTACATCGGCGCGCTCGGCTCGCGGAAAACCCATGCCAAGCGCGGTGACCGGTTGCGGGCGCAGGGCGCCAAGGACAGCGACATCGCGCGCATCCACGCGCCCATTGGCCTTGCGATCGGCGCCGTCTCGCCGTCGGAGATCGCGGTGTCGATCATGGCCGAGATCACGGCGGTGCTTCGGCTGCCACCCAAAGAAAAAGAAGTAGCGGCATGAAATTCGGCCCGGCGAGCCCCAGGGATGCGATCGGCGGGGTGACCGTCCACACCCTGCGCCAGGGACCGCTGGTGCTGAAGAAGGGCACGACGATCGGTCCTGCCGAGGTCGAGGCGCTGGAGCGCGCCGGTATCAAGGACGTCGTGGTGGTGCGGATGGAGGAGGGCGACGTCTCCGAGGACGTCGCAGCCGCCAGCATCGCGCTTGCGGTCGGCGGCGAGGGCATCCATGTCGAGCGCGCCTTCACCGGCCGCGCCAACCTGTTCGCCGCGCGCCCGGGCGTGCTGGTGATCGACCGCGCCGCCGTTGACCGCATCAACAATATCGACGAGGCCATCACCTTTGCGACGCTCACCGCCTACAAGCCGGTGGTCGAGGGCGAGATGGTCGGCACCGTCAAGATCATCCCGTTCGGCGTCGAGGGCGCCTTGCGCGATGCCGCGGTGAAGGCCGCCGGCAGGGACGCCCTGAAGATCGCCCCCTACGTCATCCAGCGCGTCGGCGTGGTCTCGACGCTGCTGCCGGGCCTGTCCTCCAAGGTGATCGACAAGACGTTGCGCGTCACCGCCGAGCGCCTGGCGCCGGCCGGCGCCAGCATCATCGCCGAGCGGCGCGTCCAGCATGACGAGCATGCACTGTCGGCCGCGATCAAGGAATTGCTCGGACTTGGCGCCGAGCTCGTCATCGTGTTCGGCGCCTCCGCGATCGCCGACCGCCGCGACGTGATCCCGGCGGCCGTCACGGGAATTGGCGGCGAGATTGAGCATTTCGGCATGCCGGTCGATCCCGGCAATCTCTTGCTGATCGCGCGGGCCGGCGGCGTGCCTGTGCTGGGCGCGCCGGGCTGCGCGCGCTCGCCGGTCGAAAACGGATTCGACTGGGTGCTGATGCGGCTGCTTGCCGGCATCAAGGTGACGCGCGCCGAGCTGATGGGCATGGGCGTCGGCGGGCTCCTGATGGAGATCGTGACGCGCCCGCAGCCCCGCGCGACGCCGGAGATCGAGGGCAACAGCCGGGTCGCGGCCATCGTGCTTGCGGCGGGCCGTTCGACCCGCATGGGCGGTCCGAACAAGCTGCTCGCCGAGCTCGACGGCAAGAGGCTGGTGCGGATCGCGACCGAGCAGGCGCTGGCTTCGAAGGCATCCGAGGTGATCGTCGTCACCGGCCACCAGACCGAGCTGGTCGAGCAGGCGCTGCAAGGCCTGAAGGTGAGATTCGCCAGGAATCCGGATTTCGCCGGCGGCATCGCGAGCTCGGTCAAGGCCGGCATCGCGGCCGTGTCCGAAGCTTGCGACGGCGCCGTGGTTTGCCTCGGCGACATGCCGCTGATCGATGCCGGCCTGATCGACCGTCTCATCGACAGCTTCGCGCCGGACCGCGGCAATCTGATCGTCGTACCTGTCAGCGAAGGCCGCCGCGGCAATCCCGTGCTGTGGTCGCGCCGCTTCTTCAGGGAATTGATGACCCTCGACGGCGACGTCGGCGCGCGTCACCTGATCGCCAAGCACACCGAGGCGGTCGCCGAAGTGCCCGTCGACGGCGAGAGCGCCTTCCTCGACATCGACACGCCGCAGGCGCTGGAAGCGGCACGGCGGGGATGACGCTGCCGTAGGGTGGGCAAAGGCGCGCAGCGCCGTGCCCACCATCTCGTCGGATCACGATGGGATGCGGTGGGCACGCTTCGCTTTGCCCACCCTACGGCACCTCCCAGGGCTCCGATTTCAACCACCCGTTCACCATCTGGAAACGACCACCGCTTAGAGTCCTCCGCACCTGCCTTGGGGGGAGGGGTTTTTTTATGGCTTCGAATGTCGTCGCGCGCCGTTGCGCGATGTTTTTCTTTGCGTTGTCTGTTTGTGTCGCGGGCGCTCGCCACATCACGGATGCTCACGCCGCCGGCGCGTTTGCGGTCGGCAAGTGCGGCGCCTATGGCCAGGCTTTCGATTACGGCGCCGAGCACGAGGCGCGCGCCGCGGCGCAGAAGCAGTGCAAGGGCGATTGCACGACGGTGACCATCAAGCGCGCCTGCGCTGCGATGTCGGTCGACCTCGCCAACCCCTGCGGCGCGTATGGTTATGCCGTCAAGCCGAAGATCTCCGCCTCGCTCAACGCCGCCACGCGCGAATGCTACAAGTACGGCGGCAAGGAATGCGTGATCCGCGCCTGGGCCTGCGACGCGAAGGGTTGAATTCTTCGAGCGCTGAATTTCTCTTGCTGTCATTCCGGGGCGATGCGTAGCATCGAAGCCGGAATCCATTCGTCCGCCGACTCTGTGGCCCGATGGATTCTCAGGTGCGCAATTGCGCACCATAGCTCGCGCCTTCGGCGCGCCCCGGAATGACAGTTCGAGGTATTCATGCAGTTCGACACCAAGATCGCCGTCGTGATCCGCTCCGATCTTCAGGCCTGGCAGAAGCTCAACGTGGCGGCTTTCCTCACCAGCGGTATCGCCGCGGCTTTTTCCGAATGCATCGGTGAGCCCTATGAGGATGCCTCGGGCGCGAAATATCACGCGCTGATCGGCCAGCCGATCCTGATCTACGGCGCCGACGGTCCGGCGCTGTCGCGCGCGCTCGACCGTGCGCTCACCCGCAACGTGGTGCCGGCGGTCTATACCGAGGACATGTTCAAGACCACGCACGATGCCGCCAATCGCGAGGTGGTGAGGGCGGTGGTGCGCGCCGATCTCAACCTCGTCGGCATCGCTGTTCGCGCCGAGCGCAAGGTGATCGACAAGATCGTCGACGGCCTCAAGTTCCATAGCTGACACGCCCGCGCCTCGCGCCGCATCGTCATCGCGATGTCACGATGGCGCGAGCGCTTGCGCAAACTTTGTGCGGTTTGATTCCAATCAAGGGGGAGCCTTGCGGCCTCGCTAGTCTGCGCCGCGCAATGCAAAGGAGCAGACCGATGCCGACCATGAAAGCCGCAATCGTCAAACAATTCGGCAAGCCGCTGGTGATCGAGGACGTGCCGGTGCCGCAGCCCGGTCCCGGCGAGGTTCTGGTCAAGGTCAAGGCTTGTGGCGTCTGCCACACCGATCTGCACGCCGCCTCCGGCGACTGGCCGGTGAAGCCGGTTCCGCCCTTCATTCCCGGCCACGAGGTCGCCGGCATCGTCGCCGCGCTCGGATCCGGCGTGAAAAATCTGAAGGTGGGCGATGCCGTCGGCGTCGCCTGGCTGCACGATGCCTGCATGTCCTGTGAATATTGCGAGACCGGCTGGGAGACGCTGTGCGAGCACCAGCACAACACAGGCTACAGCGTGAACGGCGGCTTTGCCGAATATGTGATCGCCTCGGCTGCCTTCGCCGCCAAACTGCCGGCGACGATCGATTTTGCCGGCGTCGCGCCGATCCTGTGCGCCGGCGTCACCACCTACAAGGGCTTGAAGGAGACGGAGGCAAAGCCCGGCGAGTGGGTCGTGATCTCGGGTGTCGGCGGGCTCGGCCATGTCGCGATCCAGTATGCCAAGGCGATGGGGCTCAAGGTCGCGGCCGTTGATATCGCCGAGGACAAGCTCAAGCTCGCCCGCGAGACCGGCGCCGACCTCGCGGTCAACGCGCTCGCGGCCGATGCCGTGGACAAGGTGTTGGCGACAACCGGGGGAGGGGCGCACGGCGTGCTGGTGACGGCGGTCTCGACCGCCGCCTTTGCCCAGGCACTGAAGATGGTGCGCCGGAAGGGCACCGTCAGTCTCGTCGGCCTGCCGCCGGGCGAATTCCCGACGCCGATCTTCGACGTCGTGCTCAAGCGCATCACCGTGCGCGGCTCCATCGTCGGCACCCGCCGCGACCTCGACGAAGCCATCGCGTTCGCCGCGGACGGCAAGGTCAAGGCCGAGGTGACGAAGGTGCCGCTCGCAGAGATCAACAACGTCTTCGATCGGATGAAGGCCGGCAAGATCGACGGCCGCATGGTGCTGGATTTTGGCTAGTGCCTCACCCGGGCGGCATCTTTTCGAATTTCGGCAGGCCTGGGTCGAGATGATCCCAGCCATGCCCGCGCGCTCCGTAGGTCACCGCCTGCGGCTTGTAGCGGGCGGGCTCGTCGAGGCTTGCGGCGCGGATGGTGAAGATGTCGGGCATGGCGGCAAAGGTCAGGTAAACAGGCAAGCCGCACTGGGGGCAGAAGCCGCGCGTCTTCACATTGCCGCTGTCGCCGACCATGTCCCAATGCTTCGCCTCGCCGCTCAGCGTGACGCCGGCGCGCGCGAAGGTCGCGTAGGAGCCGTGGCCGCTGCCGCTTTCCCGCTGGCAGTCCCGGCACTGGCAGTGATTGCTGAAGATGGGCTCACTGGTGATCGAATAGCGGATCGCGCCGCAGGCGCAGCCGCCGGTATAGGGCTTGTCCATCGTGATGACTCCTTACTTGTCTTCGCCGCTGATCTCGTCGAGCTGTCGGACGACCGTCTTCCAGCCGCCGCTCATGATCGTGTAGGCACTCTCGTTCCTGGGCAGCACGAAGCCCGCATGAATCAGCTGGATCCGCGTGCCGGCCTCGACCGGGGTGAGGGACCAGGTCACGACGGTGTCGAGCGGTGCGCCATAGCCGGTGTTGCGCTCGTCGCCGCCCTTCCAGGCGTAAACGAGCCGCCTGTTGGCCACGACCTCCAGAACGCGGCAATGAATGACGCCGTCCCAGTCGCCACCCGGTTTGGTCTGGAACGTGAAGGCCTTGCCTTCGACGGCCTCGAAGCCGGTCGGCTGCATCAGCCAGCGCGCGATCAGCTGCGCGCTGGTCAGCGCCTTCCAGATCGTCTCGGCCGTGTGAGGGAAGACCTCGTCGATGACGATGTCTTTGGTTTCAGCTTTCAACTCGGCAGCACTCACGAATCGATCTCCTTCAAGAGGTCACGCAGGTTCTGGAAGCGCTCGCGCCAGAAGACGCCGTAATGATCCATCCAGGTCACCAGCGGCTCGAGTCCTTGCGGCGCAGCGCGGTAGTAGACGTTGCGGCCCTCCGCGCGCTCGGCAACGAGGCCGGCCTGCTTCAGCGACTTCAGGTGCTGCGAGATCGCACCCTGCGTCACGCCACTGCCGCGCGTCAGTTCGGCAACGCTGATCTCCTTGCTCTCAAAGACGCGCTCGAACACGGCGCGGCGGGTCGGATCGGCGAGGGCGCGCATCACGGTGGTGACGGGGTTTGGGGCGGCTTCGATCATGCCGATAAATTAGCGAAGGCTAATGCATTAGTCAATGCTAATTCAACTGGGCCGTCCCGGTCCGACTCTTCGATTGACTATGACTGACTAGTCAGTCATAAATAATAGATGACAAGGAAGCCTTCCAAAGCCGCCTCGGCATCTGTGGTCCATGCCGGGGGCCACATGCCCGAAGCCGCGCCCGCCTCGAACCGCGCGACACGCGCGGCGGAGCGGCGAGCGGCGATCGTGGAGGCGGCGATGGAGGAGTTCATCGCGCGCGGCTTTGCCGCGACGCGGCTCGACGACATTGCGAAGCGGGCCGGAGTCGCGAAGGGCACGATCTACCTGCACTTCAAGGACAAGGAATCGATGTTCGAGGAGCTGGTGCGCGTCGTGATCGTGCCTGTGGTGGCGCGGCTGACCACGTTGCCGCCGCCGGTGGGCTCGGTGCGCGACCTCATCGAAGCCTTCGCCGGCAACTTCCTCAAGGAGGTGATCGGCACCAGGCGCGGCGATCTCGTGCGCCTGATCGTTGCGGAGGGGCCGCGCTTTCCCTCCGTCGCCGACTTCTACTATCGCGAGGTGGTCTCGCGCGGGGTCGCCGCCATGCGCGCGCTGATCGAGCTCGGCATCGCCCGCGGCGAGATCCGCGAGAAGGACCTTGCGCGCTATCCGCAGATCCTGATCGCGCCCGCGATGATCGCGGTGATCTGGCAGAGCCTGTTTGAGCGTCACGCGCCGCTCGACGCGCGGGACATGCTGCGCGTCCATCTCGATTTGATTTTTGGCGAACGGAGGACGACATGAGGTCGTCGCGAACCATCTCTCACCTCATCCTGAGGAGCGCGGAACGCGCGTCTCGAAGGATGCAGGCCCCACTGTGGCTCCTCGCCCTTCGAGACACCGCTTCACGGCTCCTCAGGGTGAGGGGTCGACAGGGGTATCTGCCGCGCCTCTGTTCGATCGCGGTTCTGGTGCTCGCAACTGGGCTGGCGGCTTGCAAGGAGAAGCGCGATCCCGGCTTCCAGGGTTGGGTCGAGGCCGACATGATCTTCGTCAGCCCGGATGAGGCGGGCCGGGTGACGAAGCTGAGCGTCCGCGAGGGCGACGAGGTCAAGGTCGGCGACGCCCTCTATTCCATCGATGACGATCTCCAGCTTGCCGATCTCAACCAGAACAAGGCGACGCTCGCCAATGCGCAGCAGACCTATGACCGTGCGGCCTCGCTGAACAAGACCGGTTCGGGCACGCAGGCCAATCTCGATTCCGCCGTGTCCGCCTTGCGCGTGGCGGAAGCGCGGGTAGCGACGTCGGAGACGCGGATGGCGCGGCGCAGGGGCTTTGCGCCGGTCGCCGGCACCATCCAGCAGATCTATTTCCGCGAGGGCGAGATGGTGGCCGCGCAGCGGCCGGTGCTCTCGATCATGCCGCCCGGCAACATGAAGCTGCGCTTCTTCGTGCCGGAGACCGAGCTGCCCAAGCTTGCGATCGGTGACACGGTCCGGATCGGCTGCGACAATTGCGCCGCCGACCTGACCGCCAAGATCTATTTCATCGCGACCTCGGCCGAATACACCCCGCCGGTGATCTACAGCCTCGATGAGCGCAACAAGCTCGTTTACCTGATCCAGGCGCGGCCCTCGCGCCCCGATGCCTTGCGCGTCGGGCAGCCGATCGACGTTTATCTCAATCCAAAAACTCCGATGGCGGACAAGCGATGAACGGCGGCAACGGCATCGCAATCGACGTCAAGGGCCTGACGAAGTCGTTCGGCGGCCGCGAGGTCGTGCACGATCTGTCGATGCAGGTGAAGCGCGGCTCGATCTACGGCTTCCTCGGTCCCAACGGCTCGGGCAAGACCACCACCATCCGCATCCTCTGCGGCCTGCTGACGCCCGACAGCGGCGAGGGCACCTGCCTCGGCTACGACATCCGGCGCGATGCCGAGAAGATCAAACGCCAGGTCGGCTACATGACCCAGCGCTTCAGCCTCTACCAGGACCTGTCGGTGCGCGAGAACCTCGAATTCGTGGCACGGCTCTATGGCCTTGCCGATGCACGCGGCGCGGCGCGCGACATGATCAAGCGGCTCGGGCTCTCGGGGCGCGAGGAGCAGCTTGCCGGCGAGCTCTCCGGCGGCTGGAAGCAGCGGCTGGCGCTAGGTGCCTGTACGCTGCCCAGTCCGAAGCTGCTGCTGCTCGACGAGCCGACGGCGGGTGTCGATCCCAAGGCACGGCGCGATTTCTGGAACGAGATCCATGCGCTCGCCGCCGACGGCCTCACCGTGCTGGTCTCGACCCACTACATGGACGAAGCCGAACGCTGTCACGAGATCGCCTACATCGCCTACGGACATCTGCTTGCGCACGGCACGGTGGAGGAGGTGATCGCGAAATCCGCGCTCTCGACCTATACTGTGACCGGTGAGGACCTCAACGAGCTCGCGGCTGCGCTCACCGGCAAGCCCGGCGTGGACATGGTGGCGCCGTTCGGCACCTCGCTGCACGTCTCGGGGCGCGACGTTGCCGCGCTCGAAGCCAGCATCGCACCGTGGCGCGAGAAGAGCGGCCTGCACTGGCAGAAGTCGAATCCCTCGCTGGAAGACGTGTTCATCGAACTGATGGGCCGGTCCAAGGACAATTTCCAATGAGCGCCGTCGATCATCCGGCTCCCGCACACGAAATCCGCGAGCGCTTCGGCTTCCTGCGGCGCTCCTACGCGATGCTGATCAAGGAGTTCATCCAGCTCAAGCGCGACCGCGTCTCGTTCGCGATGATCGTGATGCTGCCGGTGATGCAGCTCATGCTGTTCGGCTATGCCATCAACACCACGCCGCACAATTTGCCCAGCGCCGTGCTGCTCCAGGAGGACTCCGATCTCGCCCGCTCGATCCTGAAGGCGCTGGAGAACACCGCCTATTTCCGCTTCCTCTACGAGGTGCACGACGTCGAGGACTTCGACAATCTGCTGAAATCGGGCAAGGTCCTGTTCGGCGTCGAGATCCCGCGCGGCTTCGAGCGGGCGGTGCGGCGCGGCGACAGGCCGGCGCTGCTGGTCGCGGCCGATGCCACCGATCCCGTTGCGGCGAGCTCGGCGATCGGCTCGCTCGGCATGGTCGTGCAGACCGCGCTCAAGCATGATCTCTATATCGGCGATCCCCCGGAGATGCCGTTCGAGATCCGCGCGCATGCGCGCTACAATCCGGCCGCAGCGTCAAGCCTCAACATCGTGCCGGGTCTCGTCGGCACTATCCTCACCATGACCATGCTGATCTTCACCGCGCTCTCGGTCACGCGCGAGGTCGAGCGCGGCACCATGGAGAGCCTGCTGTCGATGCCGATCAAGCCGGTCGAGGTGATGTTCGGCAAGATCATCCCTTACGTGCTGGTCGGCTTCGTCCAGGCCTTCCTGATCATCAGCATCGGCGTCGGCCTGTTCGGCGTGCCCGTGTTCGGCAATCTGTTCCTGCTGGCGCTGCTGTCGACGCTTTTCATCACCACCAACCTGTCGATCGGCTACACGATCTCGACCTTGGTGCAGAACCAGCTCCAGGCGATGCAGATGTCGATGATGTTCTTCCTGCCGAGCATTCTGCTCTCCGGCTTCATGTTCCCGTTCGCGGGCATGCCGGCCTGGGCGCAATATGTCGGCGAGGGCCTGCCGCTGACCCATTATTTGCGCATCGTCCGCGCCATCATGCTGAAGGGCGCGACCATGGAGAATTTGCGCTATGACGCGCTGGCGCTGGCGGTCCTGATGCTGATCGCCATGACCATCGCCGTGACGCGCTTCCGCCGCACGCTGGATTGAGGCAAACTAACCCTTGAGAGTCATTCCGGGGCACGCGTAGCGTGAACCCGGAATCTCGAGATTCCGGGTTCGCGACTGCGTCGCGCCCCGGAATGACCGGGGGATGGAATGGTCAGTTTTGCGAGCAGGAAGGCGCGGCAGCACGCCGCCTTGTCGGAGGATTTCGAGCGCGAGCTGACGCGGGAGGTGCTGCGCACCGAGCTGTTGCGGGTGCGGACACTGATCATCACCGGCTGCGTCATGATCTTGTTCCTCACCTCAACCTTCCTGATCGACCCTGCTCTGGTGAACCGGGTCTGGCGCGGAACGGAGGGCCTCGTCCGCGAATACATCCTCTTGGGAGGCTTCATCCTCTTCGAGGTCTGGGTCCACAGCCAGATCAGGCGAAACCTCAAGCTCGATCGCGACCTGCCGGTGATCAGGCGCTATATCGGCGCCTTTATCGAAACGTCGCTGCCGACGATCATCCTGATCCTGCAGATCCGCAGCATGGGTGCGAGCCAGGCGCTCGGTTTCGTGCTGCCCCTGGTCTATTTCATCTTCGTCATTCTTTCGACGCTGCGGCTCGATTTCTGGCTGTCCACCTTCACGGGATTTGTGGCCGCAGCCGAACTCCTGGCCGTCGCGCTGTATTTCAATTCGGCCAGCGAGGCCGGCGAGCCCCTGATCTACTTCCACGCGGTGCGCAGCACCATCATCCTGGTCTGCGGCGTGCTCGCCGGCTCCGTCGGCGCGCGGCTCCGCCGTCAGTTTGCTGCGAGCATCGCGGCCGCCACCGCGCGCGACCGGGTGACGAACCTGTTCGGCCAGCATGTCTCGCCGCAGGTGGTGGAGCGGCTGATGGCGGAGGGGACGAGCGCCGCCCGCGACCTCCGCCGCGTCGCCGTGATGTTCGTCGATTTCCGCGGCTTCACCGCCGGGGCGCAGTCGCGCACCCCGCAGGAGGTGGTCGACCGGCTCGACGGCGCCTTCGCCGTGCTGGTCGACATCCTCGACCGCCAGGGCGGCATCGTGAACAAGTTTCTCGGCGACGGCTTCCTCGCGCTGTTCGGCGCGCCGCTGGAGGCCTCCGACGCTGCGCACCGCGCGGTCGCCGCAGGCCGCGAGATGCTGACCGCGATGGACCGCATCAACGCGCAGACGAGCTGGCCGCTGCGGATCGGCATCGGCATCCATTTCGGCGAGGTCGTCGCCGGCAATATCGGCTCGCCCCGGCGCAAGGAATACACCGTGATCGGCGACACCGTGAACTTCGCCTCGCGGCTGGAGGCGCTGAACAAGGAGTTCGGCTCGCAGCTCCTGATCTCGGCGTCCGTGCGCGAGGCGCTCGGCGATGACGGCAACGATGCCGTCGCGCTCGGCGAAGTCGAGGTGCGCGGCTACGAGCAGAAGGTGGCAGTGTTTCAACTGGGATAGCGCGCGTTCAAATGTGAGTCGCGTTTGGTTGAAGCGCAGTCGCGTTCCGTTGAAGGCGCGTGATGAAATATCTCTGCTAGCTTTCGGGTCTTGCACAGTGGAAGCCGAAACAGCTCGGCTTCCGTTTGTCACCCGGAGAAAGCCAATGACCCGACTGACCCTTGTTGCGGCCGCCCTGATCACCGCCGCCGTCACCCAAACCCAGGCCGCATCCGCGCGCCACGTCGCCCCACCGCGCGCGACAACCGAGGCGACGGCCGACTACTGCGTCAGGGCTCCGGCAGAGGGCGCGTATGCCACGGCGCCCTACAAGCGGCCGCCTTGCCTGCCCAACACGACGACGTACTGACGACCACGGCAGACGAAGCCGGGCTGGTGAAATCCGCCAGCCCGGCGTCGCGAACGTCCATAGCAGCCTTGGTGGTTGGCGGTATTTTAGTAGCGCTTGACTCGCCTCTCATATAGTCATCTATATGACTATATGAATTCAGCACCGCTCGATGACCGCCTGCCACGCTACCAGCGCCTGCGCGACGACCTCGCCGCGCGGATCAACCGCAATGAGTGGCGGCCGGGNGAGCCGATCCCGTCGGAGGCCGAGCTCGGCGCGCATTACGGCGTTGCGATCGGCACCGTGCGCAAGGCGATCGACCAGCTCGTCGCAGATGCCGTGCTGGAACGGCAGCAGGGCCGCGGCACCTTCGTGCGTCGCGCGCGCTTCAACTCGTCGCTGTTCCGCTTCTTCCGCTTCCAGTCCGAGAGCGGTGAGCGGCGCGTGCCGAAAAGCCGCATCATCAGGCGCAAAAGCGTGCCGGCGACATCGGCGGTCGCATCCGCACTCCGCATCCCGGTCGGCGAGCCCGTGATCAGCCTGTCGCGCCTGCGCCTGATCGACGATGTCCCACTGCTCGCCGAAGAGATCTGGCTGCAGCAATCGCGCTTCGCGCCCATCCTCGACATCGACACCGCCGAGTTCGGCGACCTGCTGTACCCGCTCTACGAGGAGCGCTGCGGCGAGGTCGTAGTCTCCGCCGAGGAAATCCTGACGGTCGAGACCGCCAACGAGATGCAGGCGCGCCTGCTGCGGCTCGAGGCGCATGCGCCTCTGATTGTCATCGAGCGCCTCGCGCTCGACCTCGAACGGCGGCCGATCGAATGGCGCCGCTCGCGCGGGCCGGCCGACCGCTTCCGCTATCACGCCGAGATCAGGTGAAGCGGCCTTTCAACGGCACCAAGCAATAACGAGTACAGGGGTAGGAAGCATGTCGAACTGGTACAGCGAAAGCTCGCCGCTGGAGCGGCGCACGTTCTGGGCAAGCTTTGGCGGCTGGGCGCTGGATGCGCTCGACGTCCAGATGTTCGGCCTCGCGATCCCCGCGCTGATCGCAGCGTTCGGCATCAGCAAGGCCGACGCGGGCCTGCTCGGCTCGGTCACGCTGTTCTTCGGCGCGTTCGGCGGCTGGCTCGGCGGCGCGCTCGGCGACCGCTTCGGCCGCGTCAAGGCGCTCCAGATCACGGTTCTGACCTTTGCGCTCGCGACCTTCGCCTGCGCATTCGCGATGACCTACGCCCAGCTCCTGGTCCTGAAGGCGATCCAGGGCCTCGGCTTCGGCGCCGAATGGGCCTGCGGCGCGGTGCTGATGGCCGAGATCATCCGCCCCGAGCATCGCGGCAAGGCGCTCGGCTCGGTGCAGAGCGCCTGGGCCGTTGGCTGGGGCGCAGCCGTGCTGCTCTCGGCGCTGGTCTTCACCTATGCACCGGCCGATATCGCCTGGCGGCTGCTGTTCGCGCTGGGGCTGTTGCCCGCGCTCCTCATCATCTTCATCCGCCGCGGATTGAAGGAGCCGCCGCGGGCCGTAGCCGCCGAGAAGAAGCCGTTCTTGGCGACGCTCTCGGGCATCTTCCATCGCGACGTGCTGCGCGCGACGCTGATCGGCGGCCTGTTCGGCATCGGGGCCCATGGCGGCTACGCCGCGCTGACGACGTTCCTGCCGACTTACTTGCGCGAAGTGCGGCATCTGTCGGTGCTGGGCTCCAGCGGCTATCTCGCCGTCATCATCGTCGCCTTCTTCTGCGGCTGCGTGGCGAGCGGCATCATCAGCGACCGCATCGGCCGCCGGGTCAATGTCGCGTTCTTCGCCAGCGCCTGCATCATCACCGTGCTGATCTACATCTTCGCGCCGCTGACCAATGGGCAGATGCTGGTGCTCGGCTTTCCGCTCGGCTTCTTCTCCGCCGGCATTCCCGCCAGCATGGCGGCGCTGTTCAGCGAGCTCTATCCGGCCGGCGTGCGCGGCACCGGCGTCGGCTTCTGCTACAATTTCGGCCGCATCGTCTCTGCCGCGTTCCCGTTCCTGGTCGGCTTTCTCAGCGACCACATCGGGCTCGGGCCGGCGATCGGCATCGATGCGGCCTTCGCCTATTCGCTGGTGCTGATCGCGGTGCTGATGCTGCCTGAGACGCGCGGCAAGGTCTTTGAACAGACCGCTGCGACGCGCGCCTGACGCGGGATGGGGAGGAGCAGCCATGACATCGTCCCAGCGCGGCCTGACGCGCCGCCAGTTTGGCGCGGGCCTCGCGTCGCTCGTGACGGTGGCCGCGACCACAGCCAGCAGTGAGGCGGCCTTGCCGACGATCGATACCCACGCCCATGTCTTTCATCGCGGCCTCAAGCTCGCGCCGGGCCGGCGCTACGCGCCGGATTACGACGCGCCGCTGTCGCTCTATCTGGAGCAGCTCGACCGCAACGGCATGACCAATGGCGTGCTGGTGCAGCCGAGCTTTCTCGGTACCGACAACTCTTATCTGACCGCGTGCCTGAAGGAGGCGCGCGGTCGCCTGCGCGGCATCGCCGTCGTCGACCCCGCCGTCTCCGCGGACGAGCTGCGCACGCTCGACCGCGCCGGAATCGTCGGCATTCGCCTCAACCTCGTCGGTCAGCCTTTGCCCGATCTCGCTGCCGGCGAATGGAAGACGCTGCTCGCAGGCGTGAAATCCATGGGCTGGCAGGTCGAGGTCCAGCGCAACGCGGCCGATCTCGCTGTGCTTGCGCCGCAGTTGCTCGATCACGATGTCACCGTCGTGCTCGATCACTATGCGCTGCCCGATCCAAAACTTGGCGTCGCCGATCCCGGCTTCCAGTCTGTGCTGAAGCTCGGCGCGTCGCGGAACGTCTGGGTCAAGATCTCGGCGCCGTATCGCAACGGGGCTGCGGGCGAGGATTTCGCGAACGCGGCCTATCCGCTGCTGCGCAACGCCTACGGTCTCGATCGCCTGTTGTGGGGCAGCGACTGGCCGCACACGCAGTTCGAGGCGTCGCAGGCTTACGAAAAGAACCGGCGATTTCTCGATACGCTGATCATTGACCAGAGTGAGCGCGCGCAAGTGCTGGCATCGCCGTATCAGCTCTTCCGCTTCTGACACGCCATCCGCGATTGCTCCGATTGCTCCGAATTTTGGGGCATGACGGACGATGTTGCCGGCTTGTAGACTGCCGGCGATGCAGCCGACCCGCGGCTGCGATTTGCGTGAGGAAAGCAAGGATGCAGCGCCGCTACATCACCGTCGACGTGTTCACCGACCGCGCCTTCGGCGGCAACCAGCTCGCCGTGGTGCTCGATGCCGGCGGCTTGTCGACGGCGCAGATGCAGGCGATCGCGACCGAGTTCAACTATTCCGAGACGACCTTCGTGCTGCCGCCGCGCGACAAGGCCAATGACGCCGAGGTGCGCATCTTCACGCCGGTCCGGGAGATGCCCTTCGCGGGGCATCCCAACGTCGGCACCTCCTTCGTGCTCGCGGGCCTTGCGAAGGAGCCGAAGCCGCGCCTCTTGTTCGAGGAAAAAGCGGGCCTCGTTCCGATCGACATCTTTCGGGAGCAGGGAAGGGTGGTCAGCACCGAGCTCACCGCGCCGCAGCCGCTCTCGCGTCTGGCGGAGCTTTCCGCCGCCGACGTTGCGGCCTGCATCTCCCTGACGGCCAACGACATCAGGACCGATCACCACGCGCCGCAGGTCGTCGGCGTCGGAACACCGTTCGTGGTGGCGGAAGTGAGTTCGCGCGATGCGCTGAAGCGGGCAAGGCCCGACGCGGCCGCCTTCGGCAGGGTGCTGCCGCGCGACGACGCCCGCTCGGTGTGGTTCTATACCCGCGATGTGCCCGCGTCGGAGGCTCCGAGCGAGCGGCAGGCGCGCATGTTCATGCGCGGCGCCGGCGGTCTCGCCGAGGACCCCGCCACCGGCAGCGCCACGGTCGCCGCGGCCGCGCTGTTTGCCGATCTCAATCCCACACGCGACGGCGAGTTGAAGCTCACCGTCGGCCAGGGTTTCGACATGGGCCGTCCGAGCCTGCTTCTGACGCGCGTGCGCAAGCAGGATGGCAAGATCGTCTCCGCCCATGTCGGCGGCAGCTGCGTGCAGATGATGGAAGGGACGTTCCGGCTGGCGGGGGAGGGGTAGGTCCATCAACCCGTCATTCCGGGGCGCGTGCAGCGCGAACCCGGAATCCACTCCTCCACTAGCTCTGCGGCCCGATGGATTCCGGGCTCGCGACTTCGTCGCGCCCCGGAATGACAGCGGCGGCTAAACCTGCCGCCCGGCCAAATTCCTCACCGTCACGCCATCCCGCTCCTCAATCACCTCCGCGATCATCTGGCGGTGACAGTGCGTGTGGTCGCGCTCGTAGCAGAGCAGGCACACCGGGCCTGCCTTCTTCACGAGCGCCGAGAGCTCGTCCATCTCTTCCTTGGCCTGCGGCGTCTTCAGGTGCTTCGAGTAGATATTCTCCAGCACATCGTACTGCCCGCTACGCGCGGCAAGGCGCCCCTCCTTGGGCGTGCCGAGCGCGGCGAGATGGACGTAGGCGATGCCGCGTTCGTCCAGTCCTGCGGAAAGCTGCTTCTTGGAAAAGCCCGGCCGGCGCGACGAGGTCACCGCGCGCACGTCGACGACGAGCTTGACGCCGGCCTGCTCCAGCTCGTCCAGCACGGCTTTGGGCGGCGTCTGTTCATAACCGATGGTGAAGAGCTTCCTCGCCTTTGCCATCGACCATCCTCAGCTCACCCGCGCGATCAGTTCCATGGCGCCGTGCGGCGCGCGCACCTTGCCTTCGTGGATGACGTAGGCGAACACGTCGCGCGGTTCTTTCTTCGGCTTGGCCTTGTCGACCTTCGGCAAATCGTCGGGTTCACTTCCCTCCGCCCAGTCCTGAAAGCGCTTGGCCCAGGCATCGAGTTGCTTCGGCGGATAACAGGTCTTGATCTCGTCATTGCCCTTCTGGAGCCTGGCATAGACGAAATCGCCGGCGACGTCGGCGATCGCCGGATATTTGCCGTGCTCCGCAAACACCACCGGCGTCTCGAACTCGCGGATCAGTGCAACGAAATCCGGCGCACAGAAACTGTCGTGGCGGACCTCGACGACATGGCGCAGCGTGCGTCCGTCGAGCTTGCGCGGCAGCAGCTCGAGGAACTTGCCGAAATCGGCACCGTCGAATTTCTTGGTCGGCGCGAACTGCCACAGCGCCGGCCCGAGATGGTCGCCGAGTTCCAGCACGCCGGAATCATAGAAGCGCTTGATGGAATCGCCGGCTTCCGCGAGCACGCGGCGGTTGGTGGCAAAGCGCGGCCCCTTCACCGAGAAGACAAACCCCTCGGGCACTTCGCTGGCCCATTTGCGAAAGCTCTCCGGCTTCTGCGAGCCGTAATAGGTGCCGTTGATCTCGATCGAGGTCAGCTTCGAGGCCGCATAGGACAGCTCCTTCGCCTGCGTCAGCTTCTCCGGATAGAACACGCCGCGCCAGGGCTCGAAGGTCCAGCCGCCGACGCCGATGAAGATATTGCCGGATTTCTTGGACACGGTTTTTGCTTTGGCCACGGAAGGATCTCGCGTCGACGTGGAGGGGAGGCCGGCATCCTAGTCAAACGAGTTGTGATTGGCCAGTTGCCGCGGCCCGTCTAAGCTTCGAACCAGATCATCTGCGAAGAAGGAGAACAAGATGCGGATGCTGATGCTGGGAGCGGCGCTCGTGATGACATCTGCTGCCATGACATATCCTGCCATGGCGGATGACGACGATGCCAGGGGCGCGCAGAAGCTCGCCGTGCAGGGGCGCGACGATTATTGGCATTGCCTGGCGCGGGAATATTCGCGCGACAGCAATCAGGGTCTGTCGGAACAGGATTTTGGCCGCTCGGTTGCGGGCGCCTGTCCGTCGGAGCGGCAATATTACCGGGTGGCACTGCTCGACTATCTCTCCACGCAATACCCGAGCATCGATTCCGGCGCCCATCTCGCGACCGCGAACAGGGCGGTGGAGTCGGCGCAGAAGGACATCGTGACGGCCTTCGTCAAGCGCAGGCCGCCGCAGAAATGATTCGAACAGCCGTTGCGGTCCCGTGGCTCTTCCGGCTGCGCGCTCATCCGTGGTATCAATGATCGCATCTGGAACAGGAATGGGCTTCCATGTCGTCTGAGTCGGTGGGTGGCATTTTGGGCGCGATCGTCGCGGCGGTCGTGCTTGCGGCCGCCGTCGTCCTCGGGCCGATCGGCCAGTACGGCAAGCCGCCCAAGCCCGCCAAGGTCGATCCGGCCTCGGCCGCCGCGCCGGCAGCCCCTGCCGCACCCGCGCCGCGCGGCCCGGTGATCAAGGAAGTCCCGAACTAGTCGTCGGCCCGAAAGAGGGTGCTTTTGCCCCTTGAAAAGCGGTCTTGCAGTCCCCATCTAGCCTTTAACGGCGACGTTGAGAGATAAACTCCGTTGCTGGAACGACCTTGGAATAGCTCAGGCTGCGCCGGATGTACGCGCGGTCCGCCGTTCCGGGGTCGTTGGCATTTTGGGACCCTTTTTGGCCCTTCCCCTTGGAAACCCCGGCTTGGCAGCGCAGGACGCGGCGGATATACGCTGCCGTCATGAATGAAGCGATCAGACCGGGCTCCGACAACCCGCCCCAGGCTCAAGAGGGGCCGGAACTGTCGGTCATCGTCCCGACCTTCAACGAGCGCGACAACGTCACGGTGCTCTACCGGCGCCTGGAGGCGACGCTCCCCAACGTTGCCTGGGAGGTCGTGTTCGTTGACGACAATTCACCCGACGGCACCTGGGACGTCGTACGCGCGCTGGCGCAGCGCGACAGCCGCGTGCGCTGTGTCCGTCGCATCGGCCGCCGCGGCCTGTCCGGCGCCTGCATCGAGGGCATCCTGGCCTCAAGCGCGCCCTTTGTCGCCGTGATCGACGCCGACCTCCAGCACGACGAGACGCAGCTGCCGAAGATGCTGCTGCTGCTCGCCAGCGACCAGGCCGATCTGGTGGTCGGCAGCCGCTATATCGAAGGCTACAAGAGCGAAGGCTTCAACAAGCAGCGCGCCGGCGCCAGCGCGCTGGCGACCGAGGTCGCCCGGAAGATGCTGCGGGTCGAGATCGCCGATCCCATGAGCGGCTTCTTCATGGTCCGCCGCGATCGTTTCGAGGAATTGGCGCCGAAACTTTCGGTGCATGGCTTCAAGATCCTGCTCGACCTCGTCGCCACCGCCCACGGCAGTTTGCGGGCGGTCGAGATTCCCTACACTTTCGGCGCCCGCCAGCACGGCGAGAGCAAGCTGGATTCCATGGTCGCGCTCGACTTCCTTGGCCTGGTGCTGGCCAAGCTGAGCAACGACACCGTTTCGCTGCGCTTCATCCTGTTCGCGATGGTCGGCGGCATCGGTCTCGTGGTGCACTTGACCACGCTGTTCATCGCCCTTCGGGTCTTCAAGGCGCCGTTCGCAGAAGCGCAGGCCGCAGGCGCCATCGTCGCCATGACCAGCAATTTCATCCTCAACAACTTCCTCACCTATCGAGATCAGCGGCTGAAGGGCTTCGCGCTGCTGCGCGGCCTGATCGCGTTCTACATCGTGTGCAGCGTCGGCCTGCTCGCCAATGTCGGCGTCGCCTTCTCGGTCTACGACCAGGAGCCGATCTGGTGGCTGGCCGGCATGGCCGGCGCGCTGATGGGCGTGGTGTGGAACTACGCGATGTCCGGACTGTTCGTCTGGCGCAAGAAATAGCTCACGATGGGTGGAGCTGACGCGCGGGTCGTCCGCAATACCGCGCTGTTGATCCTTGCGCTGGTGGCCCTGCGGCTGGTCGCGGCCGCCTTCACACCGATCACCTTCGACGAAGCCTATTACTGGATGTGGTCGAAGAACCTCGCCGGAGGTTATTACGACCACCCGCCGATGGTTGCCTACGTCATTCGCGCCGGCACGATGATCGCCGGCGACACCGAGCTCGGCGTCCGCCTCGTCTCGATCCTGCTCGCGCTGCCGATGAGCTATGCGATCTATCGCTCGGCCGCGATCCTGTTCGGCGGCGCCCGCCTCGCGGCCAACAGTGCCATCCTGCTCAACGTGACGCTGCTGGCCGCGGTCGGCACGCTGATCGTCACGCCCGATGCGCCGCTGCTGGTCGCCTCCAGCTTCGTGCTGTTCTTTCTCGCAAAAGTGCTCGAGACCGGCCGCGGCGTCTGGTGGCTCGCGGTCGGTGCAGCCGTCGGTGCGGCGCTGCTGTCGAAATACACCGCGATGTTCTTCGGGCCGGCGATCCTGATCTGGCTCGCGGCCGTGCCGAAACTCAGGCGCTGGTTCCTCTCACCCTGGCCCTATCTCGGTGGCCTCGTTGCCCTTGCGCTGTTCTCGCCGGTGATCCTCTGGAATGCGGATCATCAATGGGTCTCGTTCGCAAAGCAGCTCGGGCGCGCCAGGATCGAGGATTTCCGCCCCGTCTTCATCGCCGAGCTGATCCCGACCCAGATCGCGTTCGCAACGCCGCTGGTCTTCATTCTCGGCGCGATGGGGCTGCATGCGCTGACGTGGCGCCGGGCCGGCGCGCTGGCCTCGCGCGTGCTGATCGAGTCGCTGTTCTGGACCATCGTCGCCTATTTCGCCTGGCATTCGCTGCATGCCCGCGTCGAGGCCAACTGGTTCGCGCCGGTCTATCCGCCCTTCGTGGTTGCGGCTGCGGCCGCCGCCAACCTCGTGCAGTGGAAACCGCGTGCTCGCCGCCTGGTCGACTTTTGTCTGCGCTGGGCTGCGCCTGCCGGCATCGTGATGTTCGCAGCCCTCATTGTGCAGGCCAACACCGGCTGGCTGTCCGGCTATCGCCGCGATGCGACCGTGCGCAGCGTCGGCGTCGGCTGGCGCGAGCTCGCCGCGGAGATCGAAGCCGTGCGCGCCCGCACCGGCGCGACGTGCGTGCTCGCGCCGGATTACGGCACCACGGGCTGGCTCGCCTTCTATCTGCCGCGCGGCACCTGCGTGGTGCAGCAGAACCAGCGCATCCGCTGGGTCAACATGCCCGAGCCCGACCCAAAGCTGCTTGCCGGCAAGCTGCTCTATGTCGATGAGCTGCGCAGTGGCGGCCATCCCGCCGTCAACGACCTCTTTGCGCAGGTGACGCAGGTTGCGCAATTGCAGCGCAAGCGCGGGCCGCTCGTGGTCGAGACCTACGGCATCGATCTGCTCGAAGGCGCCAAGGGCGACGTGCTGGACCGCTCGCCGCCACCGGAAGCGCGGTAATCACCGTCGTCCCGGCGAATGCCGGGCCCCATACCGCGTGATCTATCGATGAGCGCAGGTGCTGTACCGCGTGACGACCTGTTCACTGCCAGTCTTCGCCAAACCTCTTCCTGTGGTTATGGGTCCCCGCTTTCGCGGGGACGATGGCGGAGTGTTTGGTGGGGCGGCCAGGGCCTCAATCGATCATCTCGGCCTTGGTCGCGGCCTGGCTGGGCCCGTTCCGGTCGCGCCAGAACCAGACGGTCACGACGCCGGAGCGGCCGCGGACCTGCGTGAGCAGGGGGCCTGTCAGGACGCCGTCGGGAGCGCCGTGGAAGTCGGCGGCATCCAGCAGCGTATCGGTCAACGCGAGCCGCGCATCGTTCTGGGCGGCGACCTCCATCAGCCGGCTCGCCACGTTGACGGTGTCGCCGGTCGCCGTGATGTGCTGGTGGCTTTCGCCGAGACGGGAGGCGACGATCGGGCCGAAATGCGCGCCGATCTTGAAACCGACCTGGCCCCCGATCGCAGGGGGCAGCGAGGCGATCCAGCGTTCGACGCCGCGATGCAGGTCGATCGAACATTTCAGCGCGCGCGCCGCGTCATCCGGCATTGCGTGTGGCAGTCCGAACAGGATCATGGCGCCGTCGCCGAGAAAGCCGGTGACCATGCCGCCGCAAGCGACTGCCGCCTTGTCGATCAACGCGTGAAACGCCTTCAGGAGATCCGTGAGCGCGTCCGGATCGGTCCGCTCGCTCAGCGCCGTGAAGCCGGAGAGATCGATGAAGACCACGGCGGCATCCTGCCGGACAGGCTTCGACAGGAAGTTCGGATCGCGCGCCAGCCACTCCTGCACGGCGGGTGCCTGGAATAGCGCGAGCGATCTGCTTTTGGCGGCGAAATACTGCGTGCGGCGGCCTCCCGCCCATAGCTGCACGCCGGCAAAGATCGCAACCGGCGGCACCGCGGCTGCGAGCGTGGTCGCGCCATTGAGCCAGATGCCATGGGTGAACGCGAACAGATTGAGCCCGGCCCAGGCGATCATCACCGCAGCTGCCGCGACGACGCCGAACGCGCTCCGCCGCCAGGCTAGCAGGCCCACCAGCAGCATCGGCAGCAGGATCGCGGCGAGCGCGTCGGCGATGTGCACCTTGCGGTCGCGCACGATGCCGTCGCCGGCGATGAGATGGGTGATCGCGGTGGAGATCACCTCGACGCCGGGCATGAGGGAATCGAACGGCGTCGGATAGAAGTCGCCACCGCCGGCGACCGAGGCGCCGATCACGACGATCCGGTTCTCGATGGCGGCGCGACTGAGCGTGCCGTCGAAGATGCTCTGCGCGCTGACGGTGCGGATGGTGCGGCGCGGACCGTAATAGGTGATCGGCAGCGCGAAGTCGGTGTCGGTCGGCACCGCGCGATCGCCCAGCATGAGGTGATCCGGCGCGATCGTCAGCGGCTTGTCGAGCGCGCGGGTCGCGACGCGCAGGGGGAATGACAGCTCGACCTTGTCGTGCGTCCGGAACAGCATCGGTATCGAGAGCGGCGAGCCGGATTGTCCCGTCGCGACGTTGACGACGCCGACCTCGGCGTGATCGGCAAATGCGGGCAAGGGCAGCAGGAAGCGCTCGGCCTGCGGCAGGACGGCGAGGGGACCCTCGCTGCTGGGCGCCACGGTCTCGCTGGCAGTCGGGAAGATCGCCGCGGCAGCGAGGACCATCGGACCGGTGGCGAGCGTGTTGGCCAGCGTGGCATCGCCGATCGCGGCGCTGCGGTCGACCAGCAAGAGGTCGATCGCGACGACCTTCGGCTTGAACTGCACAATGGTGTCGACGACACGGGCGAGATCGGCGCGCGGCAGGGGATAGCTGCCGCCGCGTTTGACGACGGTGTCGTCGATCGCGACGATGGTGACGAGATCGGGCGGAACCTGCACGCCGCGGATCTGCGTCCGCAGGTCGGTCAGCGTTGCTTCGAGGTGGTCGAGAAAGCGCAGATGGCCGTTGGCGTGAGCGGCATAGATGCCTGCACCCCACAGCGCAGTGAGGACGAGTGCCACCAGGATCTGAACGCGTCTAGTCATTACGTGCTGCAATCTTCTTTACGTACTGCAATCTTCTTCGTTTTGTCGTCCGGGCCTTATTGACCCAGTCTTGCCATCAGCGCGTCGACGCGCGGCTGGCCCCATGTCTTGACGGTCAATGGACCGGTTGCCTCGACATCGACGCCTTCGCCAGGGCCTAGAACGACGCCGCGTCCGCGGCTCCTGCGGCTCACGCCGACACGGCCGTCGGCGACGAAGACCGAGGTTTTTGCATCGGCGACGTCGACGGCCCATTTGGTGCCGCGCACGGCGGCGATCGCCTGCGGCGTCAGCACCTTGAAAGGATTGCCCCCGGGCTTTTTGGGCACCTCGACCAGCAGCGCTTTGCTGCTCAACTCCACGGAGTCTATATGTCCGTCGCGGTTGGCGTCCTTAAGTTCAAATCTGGCGCCGTTTTCCGCAACGATGGTGATGCCGTTGTCGCAGCGCCAGGTCTGCGTGCCGGCGGCGGAGAGCGACGACGTGCAGCCCGCATTGGCAGGCTGCGCGGCCACGTATCCCGTCAACAACGACGACCACGCCAGAGCCAAAAACCCGGCACGTGCGATCCCTATCATGCCAGCCTCCGTTTGCGTGGCACAGTTCAAGGCGATGTTGATACGGTACCGTATCACGCGCAGAGGCTGCTGAAAAGTGCCGCTTCTCGCAGGTATTTAGTTGCCGCGGCCTTTTCCAGACCGGCGCGATCAACTTTCAGTCAAGGAGCCGTGCTGCGTGAGCGCTTGGTGCCATGTGTGATGTGTGATGTGCGTGAGCGTTGCCGTCATGTCGCTGACGTCGGTGCGCCGAAAGACGGAGGGGACGCCCGCGCGCGCCAGCCTCGCGCAATGCTTCGCCGCTATGGTCCGGCGGTATTGAAGACCACGAAAATGACTTGGTTGGATGCGCCTAGAGAGGCCGTCTAAGACGTCCGCTGAGCGCACCGATCAGGCCGAGAATTATAGTTAACAGACGCGGCTAAGTCCGTAGTTCTGCGGACTTTTTTCTCGAAATGGGACAGCGCTAACGCGGTGCCTCATATCTGCCCGAACTTAATCTGCATTTAACTAAAAGTCGCCTTAATGACGCTCCGACCGCCTGCGAGATGCTGTTCCCGGATCGTGACCAGCGGCACTTCGAAGGGGGACTGAGTGACACCGTCCTGGACGCAAGGCGAATGAGTACGAGTATCGCTGCGCAAAGTAACGCGGCACGGAAGTCCAAAAATCCTGGCAAGAATCCACATCGGAAGCCTTCCCGGAAAATGACCACCCAAAACGTGCTTGGCGCCGCCTTGATCGGCTGCGTCATGCTTGGCGCCGGCTGGACCGTCTACAGCAACATCTTCGCCGCCAGCGTCTATCCGACCGTCGGCAGCAACGGCTACGACGAGCCCGTGATCAAGCGCGCGCCCAAGGTCGCGCTGCGCGAGGCGGGCGACGCCATCAAGGAAGCCTTCGCACTCCTGCCCGACCGCCTGCAGGTCGCCGCGCCGATCTCGCGCGAGATGTTCAACGAGCGCTTTGCCGCGGCTGCGACCCAAGGCGTGGAATCCAATGCGGCGAGTGCCGTAGCCCAGGCGCCCGCAACGAAGGTCGCCGACACCGCGAAGCCGAGCGTGATCGCGAAGGTCGCCGAAGCGCTGAAGCCGTCCGCCCCGGCCAAGGTTGCCGACAAGACTGCGGACAAGGCCAAGCGCGCTCCGGATGCGCAGATGCAACTGGCTTCGGCCGATCCGGCCGAGATCGTGCCGGCGCCCGAAGCGAAGCCAAGATCCTTTGCCGACCGCGCCAAGGCCGCGGTGATGTCGATCACCGGGCCGCGCCAGTCGATGGTCGAAAAGCTCTGGGGCAAGCGCGAGCCCTCCGGCGGGCTGCTGGCCTATGCCTCGGCCGATGCCAGCGTGACCGCGTCGATCGCGCCGAGGGAGCAGAACCCCATGCTCGGCGGTTCGGCGCCCTATGAGCGCGACACCGCGGTCTACGACATCACCGCCAAGATGGTTTATCTGCCCGACGGCACCAAGCTCGAGGCGCATTCCGGACTCGGCTCCAATCTCGACGATCCCCGTTCCTCGCGCGTCCGCATGCGCGGCGTGACGCCGCCGCACATCTACACGCTGAAGCCGCGCGAGGCGCTGTTCCACGGCGTGCCGGCGCTGCGCCTGACCCCGATCGGCGGCGAGAGCGCGATCTACGGCCGCGACGGCCTGCTCGCGCACACCTTCATGCTCGGGCCGAACGGCGACTCCAACGGCTGCGTGTCGTTCAAGGACTACTACGCGTTCCTCGACGCCTACCGCAACAAGGGCATCCGCAAGCTCGCGGTGCTGGCGCGGGTGGATTGAGGCGCTCGCGGGCGCCGTTCCGGAGCTCTATCGCTTCACGAAGGTGAAAGCGCAGGGACGAAGCTCGTTGCGCTTGCCGCTGCCGCGGGTGCGCTCGAATTGCGCGTCGATCGTGTACGCATAGGGCGAGCCGGGCGGAGCATTGTTGACCGTATAGGTGCTCTGGCCTGTCAGGCCCCGGGCACTCAGCGTGGTCTTTCCGTCGGGTGGTATCTGGCCGTCGATCAGAAGCGTGTTGGTCGTTCGCTGGTCCGGATCTTCGGCGTGTAACACGCCGTTCGTGACGGTGGCTGACAGGGCTCTCGTGTAGCCCTGTGCCTTGCCGGAAGAGGTGCAGTTCACGGTGACGTCCCACTTGCCGTCAAAGGTCTTGGTCTCGCCGGATGCCGGCGCAAGCGCCGTCTTCTGTTTGAGGCCTTCAATTCGCGCCCTGGCGAGGGTTGCGAAGATGCAATTCGGGAATCGGGCGAGATGGTCTTCGTAGGCACCCAGCGTGCCGATGCCATCCGCAGCCTTCCAATGGGCCTCTGCGGCCGCGCAGGGATCAGGCCGCGGCGCGGCTTGCGGGGCCGCTGGCGCGACCGTGACCGACACCGGCCCGTTCAGGTAGAACTTGCCGATGATCGAGAGCGACAGCTCCGGCAGCTGGGTCTTGCCGCTGCTGTCATAGACGTCGCTGCTGATGTCGCGAAAGACGTCGCCGATCTCCTGCGGCTCCTCGATGTGCTTCAGGAACGCCGTCGTGTAGGGGCTGTTGCGACCGGTGCCGTCGGCGGCGACCTGTCCTGATTGCGTCGAGAACGACACGATCGTGCCGCGCGGCGCTTCGACCTTCGACAGCCCGCGTCCGATCGAGGCGGCGCGCGTCATGCCCGCGGAGCGCTTCAGGCTTTCCGCCAGCGGATTGTCGCGGCAGGAATCGAGCACGAGGATGCGCAGGTTCTTGGCCTGCTGCAAATCGTTCACGATGTCGTCGACCCGCACGAAGCGCTTGAGGTCGGCTTCATCTGTCAGCACGGCATCGACGGGCATCAGATAGTTCACGCCGTTGTACTGCATCGCATGGCCGCTGTAGTAGAACATGGCGACGTCGGCCCGGCTCGCGGCGCGCGCGAAGCGGATGGTCAGGTCCTGCATGTCGGCCTGGCGCAGGTCGATGCCCTGAAGCACCTCGAAACCGCTGCGCTTGAGCGAGTTTGCTACGTCTTCGGCATCGTGCGACGGGTTGGGAAGCTGCGCCGTAGAGGCATAGGCGCCGTTGCCGATCACCAGCGCCACCCGCGTCTCCGCCGATGCGGAACCCAGGCACAGCCAGCATACGAAAAAAGTCAGGCAGAGTTCGGCCAGGCAAAATCTGGAAAGAGCACGCATGAATGCCCTCCAAGGAAATATTGAAAAATATCCCTCCAGATTAACGCATGCCGCGCGGGCATCAATGCCCTCGCTGTGGAACCGTCAGATTGGTCGTCCGTGACATCCTGTCACGCCGTGCTCGCCGCCACTGTCTTGCGCAGCGCCATCTCGGTGGCGATCGCCTCCCTCACGGCGGGCCGCGCCTGCATGCGTTCGAGATAGGCCGACAGGGACGGCCATTGCGCGACGTCGACCCCCGCGGGCCGCAGCAGCAGCAAGGCCCAGGTGAGGTGGGCATCCGCGACGGTGAAGCTGTCGCCGACGAGGAATTCGCGGCCCGCAAGGTGCGCTGATGGTACCGACAATGTCTGCGCGATGCGGGCACGCGGCTTGGCGAGCGAGCCGTCGTCCTTGTACCAGAAGGTCGGAAACAGGAACGCCTTGTGGATCTCGGTGCCGATGAAGCTCAGCCATTCCTGGAGGCGATAGCGATTGGGATCGCCGAACCGCGGCGCGAGCCCCGTCTCCGGCTTCAGATCGGCGATGTATTGCAGCACCGCCGCGCACTCGGTCAGCCGTTCGCCGTTCTCCAGCACCAGGACCGGCACCGCGCCCTTCGGCGAGGCGCCGCGGAAATCGCTGCCGTCGTCCACGACCTGCTTCGTCAAGAGATGCACCTGATGATAGCGCGCATCGAGGCCGGCTTCCATCAGCGCGATGCGGCTCGCAAGCGAGCAGGCCATCGGCGAGAAATAGAGTTGCAGCATCGCGTTGCTCCGTTATTTCAGCGCATCGCCGCGCGCGATGATCGCGAAGCGGTCGGATAGCTCGGCGAGTGCCACCTCGTGGATGGTCCGGGCGTCCAGCGTGCCGCCGCGGCCGTCGGGCAGGTCGCGCGTGGCGCAGGCGTCGGCGTCGATGGTCGTGCGAAAGCCGAGGTCGAGCGCGGCACGGGCGGTGGAGCTGACGCACATATGCGTCATGAAGCCGGCCAGCACGATGTTCTTCCTGTCGGTTGCGGCAAGGCGCGCCTGCAAATCAGTGCCGGCAAACGCATTCGGCAACTCCTTCTCGATCACCAGTTCGCCGGCACGGGGGCTCAGCTCGGCGACGATGGCGCCGCGCTCAGCGCCGCGATCGAACAGGCTGCCGGCCTTGCCGCGATGGGCGATATGGATGATCGCGGCTCCGCTCTCGCGTGCCCGTGCCAGGAGCGCAGCCGCCCGCGCGATCGCAGGTCCCGCGTCGGGCAAAGCGAGAGGACCCGCGAGATATTCGTTCTGGATATCGATCAGCACCAGCGCGGCGTCGCCAAGACGCGGCGGGTTGAGATCGGCACCGGCGAGCTGCAGCAGGGTCTTTGCGGTCGTCATGGTTTTGGAAATCTCCGGAGCAAAAGGCGCTGCGAACATAGCCCCGGGAATGCCTGCCGATATGCAGGGATATTGCAGCGGGTGGCTGCAATATTGCAGGCTGCGCCCGGCCGGTATAACCTCGCACGATGAACTGGGACGATCTGCGCATCATCGCTGCCGTCAGGGACGAGGGCACCTACGCCGGCGCCAGCGCGCGGCTGCGCATCGACGAGACGACGGTCGGGCGCAGGCTGTCGCGCATCGAGCGTGCGCTCGGTTTGCGTCTGTTCGAGGCCGCCGACGGCGTCCGCAGGCCGACGCGGAGTTGCGAGGCGGTGCTGGCGCATGTCGAGGCGATGGCCGCACATGCCGCCGAGATCGGTCGCGTCGGCGAGAGCCTGGCCGGTCCAGTGGGACGTCTGCGCATCGCCTCCACCAACACGGTCGCCGAGGAGGTGCTGTCGCCGCGCGCGAGCGACTTCCTGCGCGCCAATCCCGGCCTGACGCTGCAATTCCTCACCTCGAGCGAGAACGTCAAGTTCTCGCGCTGGGAGGCCGATCTCGCCATCCGGCTGCGCAAACCCGACAAGGGCGACTTCGCGATCTCCAGGCTCGGCGACGTCAAGCTCTATTATTTCGAGCCTGCTACGACCGAGGGCGAGCCGCTGCTGTGCGCCTATCCGGACGAACTCGGTGCCATTCCCGAGATGCAATTTCTGCGCACGAAGAAAGCTCGCGCGCGCTGCGTCACCGACAACGTTCGCGTCATCCGCAATCTGATCCGCGCGCATCAGGCCGCCGGCGTGTTGCCGGAGTATAGTTGCGCGGACTTGCTCGGCGATCGCCGCCTGCGTGCCACGCTGCTGCCGAAGCGGCGCGACGTCTGGCTGCTCGTGCAAAACCACCTCAAGCGCGACGCCGCAACGCGCGTGACGATCGACTGGGTGAGGGCGTGTTTCCAGGAGATGTCGCGCAGTTGACGTCACGTCGCGGTGTGACGATCGCGTCACAGCGCAAGGCGCGTGGCGAAAAATCTCAGCTTTCCCCCTTGCACCCCGAACGTGCTTCGTCTATTAGCCCGCTCCTTCGCTAGGCCATGGGTTCGGGCTCGTTGAGATCCCGACTGGCGCGATCCGGTTTCCGGTCTCGTGTTCCGCCGAACGAAGAAAACCGCAGGACGTAGCTCATGGAGAGCGTCGGGTTGCACCCGAAGGCATCGGTTCGATTCCGGTCTCCTGCACAAGGGATAGCTCAGTTTGGTAGAGCAGATGACCGTTAATCATCGTGACGCGGGTTCGAATCCCGCTCCAGCGCTCCGTTTCAGCCTGAAAAGCTGATACCTCTGAAGGGGACCGGACGCGCGCTTCAGTCGCAGTCCGGCCGTTTTGCCGAAAGGCTTTCCGTCCGAACCTAGACACTGTGAGACCGGCTTTGCGCCGCGGGTAGATACCGCTTGCGCTGATGCCGGGTGGCTCCGCATGACCGCTCGACACGCGTCGAGCGATCGCGCGCGTGCGCCCGTCGTCATGCAAGCTCAAGCCCCGGCCCGCCGATTTCCCGGGAAGCGTCGTCCGCGTCCTCACGTCCTTTGCAAATGAAACCAGCTGTCCGGCCGCGTTTGGCCGGAGGCAACATGAAGGAGGCGTGCCATGACTTCTGAAAAGACCTGGCACTTGCTGATGCTGAACGTGACGGTGAGGGATGGCGAGCGTGCGTTGCTCACGCGCAACGGGCAGCTCGTGCGCGTGCTCGCGCCCGGCAAGCATCGCCTGTTCGATCCCCTGCACGAGCTGAAGGCCGAGGTGCTCGACGTGGTCCGCAGCGAATTCCCTGCGGATCGCTACGCGGTGCTGAAGGCCGCGCGGCCCGATCTTGCCGCCGAGCTGTTCGAGGCGGTCGAGACCAAGGCGGACGAGATCGCCATCGTCAGCCTCGACGGCCGGCCCGTGCATCTGATGACGCCCTGGCAGGTGCGCGTCTACTGGAAGGTCGCGACCCGCATCGATGTCGAGCGCATCGACGTGTCCGCTGATCCCCGTGTCGGCGCGCGCCACCTGACCATGATCGAGCGCAACCGCTCGACCGTCGTGATCGAAGCGGTGGTCGAGAACCACGAGGCGGGCCTGCTCTATGTCGAGGGTCGGCTCGTGGAGCGGCTTGCGCCGGGCCGGCACGCCTTCTGGACCGTCGGCCGCAAGATCGAGGTGAAGCGCCTCGACCTGCGGCCCCAGGCGGTCGAGATCACCGCGCAGGAGATGCTGACCAAGGACCGCATCGCGCTGCGGGTGACGCTGACGGCGTTCCGCCGGATCGTCGATCCCGAGCGCACGGTTGCGACCGTGCCGGACGTGGATGCGTGGCTGTACCGCCTGGTGCAGTTCGCGATCCGCGAGGCGATTGCGGGCCGGACGCTGGACGAGGTGCTGTCTGCGAAGGCGGCGCTGGATGCGGAGCTGCGCGACTATGTGCGTGCACGCCTCGCTGAGTCCGGCGTCGAGGTGACCGACCTCGGCGTCAAGGACGTGATCCTGCCCGGCGAGATCCGGGAGCTGGTGAACAAGGTGGTGGAGGCGGAGCGGGTTGCGAAGGCGAACCTGATCCGTCGGCAGGAGGAGACCGCGGCGACGCGTTCGCTCCTGAACACCGCCCGCCTGATGGAGGAGAACCCCCTGCTGCTGCGGCTCAAGGAGCTGGAGTCGCTGGAGCGGCTGGTCGAGAAGGTCGGCCGCATCGACCTCCATGCCGGCAACGGCGAGGGCCTCGATGCCCTCCTGACCCGGCTCGTGCGCCTCAAGGCGCCCGAGAGCGCGTGAAGCAGAAGGGCCGCCCACGGGCGGCCCTTCATATCTCCGTTGTCCTCGCTTGCGGTGAACGCGCAAGCGGGCCGGCGCGACCAAAATCCTGCGAGGGGATTGCGCGCCCGCAACGGTTGCGTAATCTCGCGATGACGATCACGGTCTTGATCAGGGCAGGCCCATGACCACTCTTGAGCAAACGATCCGCCCCTCGGCGCAATCGCGGGAATGGAAGGCGATCGTCATCCTGATCCTGCTGATTCCGGTGCTGTGGTCGCCGCCGTTCCTGTTTCGCTTCTTCCTGTACCAGCCGTTCAACATCCCCTCCAATTCGATGGCGCCGACGCTGTTGGTGGGCGATTACGTCTTTGCCGCGAAATCGGCCTACGGCTACGACCGCTATTCGTTTCCCTATGCGCCGTCCTGGATCTCGGGCCGATTTCTTGCCGCCGATCCCGACTACGGCGACGTCGTCGTGTTTCGCACGGCGAAGGACGCCTCGGTGGACTACGTCAAGCGTGTGGTGGCGCTGCCGGGCGATCGGGTCCAGATGCGCGACGGCCGGCTCATCCTCAACGACAGGCCGGTGACCCGCGTTGCGCTTGCGAGCGTGCCTGGCGCCTCCACCTGCGGGCTCGAGCCCGGCGCGAAGGTCAAGCGCTGGCGCGAGACGCTGCCGAACGGCGCGAGCTATCTGACCTACGATTGCGTCGACAACGGCTACCTCGACAACACCAGCGTCTACACGGTGCCGTCGGGCCATTTCTTCGCGCTCGGTGACAACAGAGACAACTCCACCGACAGCCGCATGATGTCGGTGATGGGCTTCGTCCCGATGGACCATCTCGTCGGCCGGGTGACGCGGATCTTCTGGTCGCTCGACGAAAACGGCCGGTTGCGAGGCGAGCGGATGGGGAAGGTGTGGTGAGGGGCCGCGCCGCGGGCCCCCGCCGTCATTCCGGGGCGGCGCGAAGCGACGAGCCCGGAATCCATTGATCCGCAAGCTCAGCTCGCAATATGCGGATACAGGTCGATCCACTGAGGATTCTTCTCCTCAATCAGCCGGACCTTCCATTCCCTCCGCCACTTCTTCAGTTCTTTCTCGCGTTCGATGGCCGTGACGGGATCATCGTAGATCTCGAACCAGACCAGCGTGTCGACGGAGTAACGCTTGCTGAACCCTGCGACGACTTTGCTCTTATGTTCATGGATGCGGCGAACGATGTCGTTCGTCACGCCGAGATAGAGCGTGCCGTATTTCTTGCTGGCGAGAAGATAGACGTAATAGGCCATGAGCAAGTGGTGAAATGGATTCCGGGCTCGGCGCTTCGCGCCGCCCCGGAATGACCAAGACTGCCACTTTTGCGTGTATCATTCAAAAACAAAAACCCCGGCATCGCTGCCGGGGTTTCGTAGTCCTTGGGTGGTTGGACCTTAGAAGTCCATGCCGCCCATGCCGCCGCCCGGAGGCATCGCGGGGCCGGCGCCGCCCTTCTTGGGCAGCTCGGCGACCATGGCTTCCGTGGTGATCAGCAGGGCCGCAACCGAGGCTGCGTTCTGGATCGCGGTGCGGACCACCTTGGTCGGGTCGATGATGCCCTTCTTGACGAGGTCGCCGTATTCGCCGGTCTGGGAGTCGAAGCCGTAGGCGTACGACTTGTTCTCCAGCACCTTGCCGACGATCACCGAGCCGTCTTCACCGGCGTTGATCGCGATCTGGCGAGCGGGAGCCGACAGCGCCTTGCGCACGATCTCGACGCCGGTCTTCTGGTCGTCGTTCTTGGTGCGCAGGCCCTTGAGCTGCTCGGAGGCACGGAGCAGGGCGACGCCGCCGCCCGGGACGATGCCTTCTTCCACGGCCGCGCGGGTCGCATGCATCGCGTCATCAACGCGATCCTTGCGCTCCTTCACCTCGACTTCGGTCGCGCCGCCGACGCGGATCACCGCGACGCCGCCAGCGAGCTTGGCGAGACGCTCCTGGAGCTTCTCACGGTCGTAGTCCGAGGTGGTCTCCTCGATCTGCGCCTTGATCTGGGACACGCGCGCCTCGATGTCGGCCTTCTTGCCGGCGCCGTTGACGATCGTGGTGTTCTCCTTGTCGATCATCACCTTCTTGGCGCGACCGAGCATGTTGAGCGTGACGTTCTCGAGCTTGATGCCGAGGTCTTCCGAGATCGCTTGGCCGCCGGTCAGGATCGCGATGTCCTGCAGCATGGCCTTGCGGCGATCGCCGAAGCCCGGAGCCTTGACGGCCGCGACCTTCAGGCCGCCACGGAGGCGGTTCACGACCAGGGTGGCGAGGGCTTCGCCTTCGACGTCCTCGGCGACGATGACCAGCGGCTTGCCGGTCTGCACCACGGCCTCGAGCAGCGGCAGCAGCTCGTTCAGCGAGGAGAGCTTCTTCTCGTTGATGAGGATGTAGGCGTCGTCCATCTCAACGCGCATCTTGTCGGCGTTGGTGACGAAGTA